>JAAUTM010000136.1 GCA_012031455.1 Phycisphaerales bacterium | reverse complement strand
GCATGGGGGCCGGAACGCAGCAGGTGGAACAGGGTGTAACTCTTGCAACACAGGCAGGTGACAGCCTGCAGCAGATCGTGGCCAGCGCCCGTACGGTGGCTCAGATGATCCAATCGATTGCTGCCGCTGCTGAGGAACAATCCTCCGCCAGTGAACAGGTCAGTCGCAACATCGAATCGATTACATCCGTGACCCGTCAGACCAATGAAGCTTCAGGACAAACCGCCCAGGCGGCTGCGGAGCTATCCCGCAAGGCCGAGGAACTTCAACGTCTGGTTGGCCGATTCAAGACCAATAGCGCCGCTGCATAAACTGACGCCTCAACATCATGTAACCAAACCCGCACCCGCAAGTGTGGGTTTTTTATTGTTCAATGGCTTTGGGCTCGTGATTTTATGGTATATACACAGGCACATTTACAATATTTCAGGAGACAACATCATGAAGCGTTTTTCCATGTCGATCGGCTGGGCATTCACCCTCACAATGACCTGGGTTCTGTTACTGACCGGGTGTGCGACGCCGCCACAGCAACTGGTATTCGACCGGTTTACTGAAGCATATCGACTGACCAACGGCACGGTACAGGTGACCGTGGTGCCGCAGGTTGGAAGAGTGGTCAGTTACAGCATGACCGATGGCAGCGGGGAATTGATTTGGTGGAACCCGGCCCCGGACCTTCAATCCAAGTACACCAACTACGGTGGTAACAAGGCCTGGCCTTGGCCGCAATCGCAATGGCAGGGGATCTGGGGCGGTACCTGGCCGCCGCCTCCGGGACTGGATGGACAACCCTATATCGTCACCTATGCGGATAAGCATAAACTGAGCATGATTTCGCAGGTGGATGAGAAGCTGGGTTTGCAGTTGGAGTATCAGGTGGAACTGGACCAGCAGGGAACCGGCGTGACCATGCGCTACACCCTGATCCGGGTTGATTTAAACAATACCCTGGCGTGGGGGGCCTGGCACGTGACGCAGGTACGCATGCCCGACACCGTGCTGGGACGCATCCCGCAGCAGCAGGAACCCAAGGTACAGGAAATGATGCCGGGCAAGGCATGGAAATCGGTGACACAGGTTGCCCAGAACGTGCTGCGTTTTGAACGCGACCCTGCGGTGAGCGCCAAGCTGGGCTTTAATGCGAATCGACTGCTGGCAGCTTACAAGGATTGGGCGATCAGCATCACGATGCTGCCGGGGACCTCACCGGGTGAATATGTTTTGGATGAAAAGGCGCAGCTCTTTGTGACCACCGATGCCAAAGCCCCCAAGACAGAAAAGCAAACCTTCATGGAACTGGAATTCACCTCACCGAAGCTGCCGCTGGAAAAGATGGGTAATAAGGTGACGTTGGTGACACGCTGGGAATTGCATCACCAGCCCAAGGCTACGCTGGAAGATTGGGTGAAACTGGCAGGGTCGTCAGACTAATCAATCATCGCTCGGGGTGTTTAATCAGGGTTTAAAAAATCGCCACGACCCAAATCATGATGAATCCGATCACCAGCCAGGGCAGGAAGCTGGAAAGCAGATACAGCACCATGGACTCCATGAAATCCAGGCTAAAGAGAAACACCGACAACCCCCAGAAAATCGCCAGATGAATCAGGGGGGTGATGAAGGCACTGCCTAAGCCATCGGTAGCGTGGTTCACGGCATGGTCGATCAGACCACCGACACCGGCTGTGAAAAACGCCAGCCCGACCAGTTTGAGCAAGGCAGTGAGAAATGGACCGAAGCTCACCTGCATGATCTTGGCGGTCAGGAAAATTGCCAGCACCAGAAACGGCATACGCAAAACCAACTGAACGCCGATCTCGATCATGACACTGAATAATTGAAATGTGGTGCCGGCTGGTACGAAGATCGCCGCCGTGGCGAACATGGCAAGCACCCCGGTAAATGCCAGGCCGATGGGGGCGTATATTTCCGTGATACGTGCCTTTCGCAGTGCCTCGGATTCCTCTGCTTCAACGCTGATACCCCGTGCTCTGGCAGTGGCGGCGTAGGCATCCAGCACGCTGCTGCCGCCTTTTTTCGCTGGCGGGACTTCACTGGCCACCTGCGTACCAGCTTTAAGGTTGTAGCCACAGTTGATACAGATCACCGCCTCAGGCTTGACCCCGTTACCGCACTTGGGGCACTTGCCCTTGGTACCGCCAGTGGGTTTCTTTTCCTCTTTGGGAAGAATGCTGACCGAATCATCGGACAGGTCGTAAGCTCCGCCATCACCGGGATTCACCTTCAGGCTGGCTTTGGCCATCTTATCGGCAGCAGCCTGCGCATCGCTACCAGCCTTCGCAGCTTTGCCGGGTGCGTTAGTGACTGCCTCGGCAATTCCGCCGGGCTGGGCTGGCATGAGGAAAATCTGCCCGCAACTGCAGCGCAGCTTTTTGCCAGCCAATTCGGGCTTGTGTTTCACACGTTTGGAACAGGCGGGACAGCTTACTGTCGCGTCGGCTGCGGACATACGCTAAACCTCAAAAGGGGTTGGCTGGATCAGGATCAGGGTGTGATTGAACCGTTATTGTGAACAGATTTGCAAAAGTGTCACCGAATGTCAACTCAGCCGCTCAACCCCCACCTGGGAATTGGCCCTAATATCCGCAGCAGGTTATCCTTAATGGTCCTGCTGAATACCCCATAACCCCTGTGAGTCAACCATGGCTGTGCCGCTTTTGGACCTGTCCGCCCAGCACACTCCGCTGCTCCCTGAGTTTCGATCGGCCTTGGATGGAGTGTTAACCTCCGGCAAATTTGTGGTGCCCAGTCCGGAAATCGACCGACTGGAAAAATCCCTGGGCGAGTTATGTCAAACTTTGCCGGGCGTGGTTATGTCCAGCGGGACCGATGCCCTTTTGGCAGCGCTCATGGCCCTGTCCATCGGGCCCGGGGATGAGGTCATCACCACACCCTTCACTTTTTTCGCCACGGCCGGGTGCATCGCCAGGGTTGGTGCCAAACCCGTGTTTGTGGACATCGATCCGCTGACCTACAACATTGACCCATTGAAAATTGAGGCTGCGCTCACCACGCGAACCAAGGCCATCATGCCTGTGCATCTATTTGGATTGCTGGCGGATATGCCAGCCATCAATGCCCTCGCGCAGAAGCGAGGCTTGAAAGTGATTGAGGATGCAGCTCAAGCCATCGGGGCCGGGCTGGGGGGCAAGCCCGCCTGTGCCTGGGGTGACATCGGGTGCCTGAGTTTTTACCCCACCAAAAATCTCGGAGCGCTGGGCGATGGCGGAGCCTGCGTGACCCACGATCCGGCGCTGGATAAATTGCTGCGTCAATTCCGACTGCATGGCCAAAGCGGTGAGTATCAGCATGATCACATCGGCGGGAACTTCCGACTCGATGCCATGCAGGCAGCCCTTCTGAACGTGAAATATGCCCATCTGGATGAATGGACGCAGGCTCGCCGGGAACGGGCCTGTCGTTATCACGAATTGCTCACGGGGTTACCCATCGGCTTGCCGGGTACGCCCGAGGGCTACCATCACGTTTACAACCAGTACACCGTGCGTGTCCCGGATGGCCAGCGTGATGAACTGCGAAAACATCTGCTGGCTAGAGGTATTGGCTGCCGGGTGTATTACCCGCTGGCACTGCACCTGCAACCCTGTTTTGCATACCTGGGTTACGAGCAAGGTTCGTTCCCTGAATCGGAACGAGCCATGCGTGAGGTATTGAGCCTGCCGATGTACCCGGAACTTAAAGCGGATCAGCAACTGGAGGTTGCGTCGGCTGTCAAGTCATTTTTCGGGACGTCCAATTAACTGACGACTACGATGTACCAACCCACATAACTGTACTTGGATAGGTACGGTGCTTTAATGAGAATTGCCTGATTGAATGTGAGTCACAATGCAACTTCACCGGTGAGCAGCGACCCTCTGGTTCGCCTGGTGAACCTGCACAAAAGTTTTGGCAAGCTGCAGGTGTTGACGGGGGTGAATCTTGACATACCCCGTGGCAAGACCACCGTCATCCTTGGCCCATCGGGAACGGGTAAAAGTGTGCTCCTCAAACTTATCACCGGCTTGCTGGCACCCGATAAGGGGGAGGTATGGTTTGATGGCATCCGGGTGGATCAGGCCAATGAGGAACAGCTCATCGCCATCCGCAGGCGTCTGGGTTTTCTTTTTCAGATGGGGGCGCTGTTCGATTCAATGACCGTCGGGCAGAATATCTGTTTCCCGTTGGTGGAACACACGAAGCTATCACCCATCCACCAGGCACAACGATGCGATCAGGTCCTGCGTATGGTGGGGCTGGGGGGGATTGAAACGAAAATGCCTGCCGAGCTTTCGGGAGGCCAGCGCAAACGAGTGGGGCTGGCCAGGGCGATTGTGCTGGAGCCGGAACTGGTACTCTATGATGAACCAACCACGGGGCTGGATCCGATCCGTTCGGATGTCATCAACGAGCTGATTCTGAGTTTACGTCAGCGTGTCCGGGTGACGGGGGTCGTGGTGACCCATGACATGGCCAGCGCCCGCAAAGTCGCAGACCGCATGGTCATGCTCTACGATGGGAAAATAATCGCCCAGGGCGAACCCGATGCGTTCTTGAATACCACCGAACCGATCGTGCAACGGTTTATTCAGGGACAAGCCGACGAGGAAGATTTACAACGCATCCGCGCTGGGTTTGAAGGGATCAACGTGAACCAGACTTAGCGATCCGAATTGATGCAAGATAAAGCTTGCCGGCTGAATCAACCGGGCTTGCGAAGTTAAAATGAACCTTCGATGTATCAGGGAAGTTGTGAGATTCAGCTGATTTCAGCGACGAACATGGACACAAGGTGAGGCCGGTCATGAGCGAGCGTACACGCAATGTCATCGTCGGTATCACCAGCCTGCTGGGTTTAGGCGGCCTGGTTTTTCTATTGACGATTTTCGGCTACCTGCCCGGCTGGATGGAAGATGGGTACATCGTGCACGTGCAGCTTAAATCCGCCAGCGGCTTATCCATCGGCAGCCGGGTGTTGATGAACGGCATCGATATCGGCAGGGTCACAGTGGTGGGGTTGGAAAATACGGCCACCGGCCCCAAGGTCAGCGTTGGCGTGCGTATCCGTCCGGATGTTGGCGTACCAGCCGGGGTGAGGGTGCGGGCGGAGGCTCCGTTCATCGGTGGCAGTCCAACGCTGGCCTTTGATGCCTCGCATCTGGACCCGCGGCAACCTGATTATTCCAAACTCATCGCACCACTCCCGTTGGACGGAACAGCTGTGATCGTCGGCGAAACTTTCAACCCTCTGGGCGAGTTGGCTGAGCAATTCCGTACCGCCCTGGCCGAACCATCGCGCAGCTTCGAAAAGGTTGCGGACAATTTTGAAAAGCTCAGCAACGAGTGGGTGCTCGTAGCGCAGAACCTCAACGCGGTACTCGAACCCAGACTCACCGGG
>JAAUTM010000135.1 GCA_012031455.1 Phycisphaerales bacterium | reverse complement strand
GTGCAGGAGATCAACCGCATGATGCCGATCACGCGGTGCCGCACGAGCCCGCCCTTCGTCGAGGGCGTCATCAACCTGCGCGGCAAGATCATCCCGGTGATGGACCTGCGCAAGCGCTTCGGCATGCCCCCGCTGGAGAACTCGACCGACAGCCGCATCGTCGTCGTCGAGGTGCGCGGCAGCGCCGGCCCGACGCGAGTCATCGGGTTCACCGTCGATCGCGTCAACGAGGTCCTCCGCATCAGCGAGTCCATCGTCGAGCCCACCCCCCAGATGGTCGCGGGCTCCGGCGAGAGCGATTACGTCCAGGGCGTCGGCAAGCTCGAGGATCGGCTTCTGATCCTGCTCAACCTCGACAAGCTCTTCAGCGGCCAGCACCTTGCCGCGTGTGACCACGCCCTCGCCGCCGCGGCATGATCGGTTGTGTCCGCGCCGAGCCCCCGAACCTCCCCGCCGTGAAGTGCCATGACTACCGCATCCCTCACGATGTCGGACCCGCAGTTCGACCGGCTTCGCAAGATCGTCTACGAACGCAGCGGCATCCATTTTCCCTCTGCGAAGAAGTATGTGCTGGAGAGCAGGCTCTCCCGCCGTCTTGAGGAACTGGAATTCAACAACTACGACGAATACATCACTTTTCTGACCGTTGGCCCGTACCACGATGATGAGTTTCAGGAGATGTTTAACCGCATCACCATCAACGAAACTTCATTCTTTCGCAACGAGCCGCAGCTGGATCATTTTGAAAAAGTGACCCTGCCCCGGCTGCTGGAAACCAGAAAACCACCCGACGCCTGCGGATATGGTCAGCGGCATGCTCGTCAGGGGAAGAGCCTTACACCCTTGCGATTCAGTTGCACCGCACCTTGGGCGTTCGTCTGCCTGACTGGCATCTTGAAGTGCTGGGTACGGATATCAGTGAAAAGTGCCTGGAACTGGCGCAGTCGGGCAAATATCCCCATTACTCAGTGCGTACCATGAATCCGTTTGTGCTCAAGCGTTATTTTTCCGAGAGCAACGGGTTGTATACGCTGGACCCGACCGTACAGAGCATGGTCCGGTTTGAATTGCTGAACCTCAAGGATTCGCTGGCTGCCAAGCGCTTTGGCAATTGGGATGTAATCTTCTGTCGGAACGTCATGATCTATTTCGACGATCCGATGCGGCAGATATGCGTGAAGACATTTTACAACCAGCTGCAGGAGGACGGGCACTGTACATCGGTCACAGTGAAACCTGCGGACGCTGGATGTACCCTTTGAACCTTTGCCCGTGCCCAGCGCTTTTGCGTATGTCAAGCGTTCATCGGGTCTGGTGCAGCCCAACGCAGGTTCCATTGGAACCACGAACACGGCTGGTACCGCAACGGGATTCGTCAAAACATTCAAGGTGGGAGCCTAAGCCATGTCAGAGGGAATGGACCCCAGTCTACTTCAGGATTTCTCACCGAGTCGCGCGAGCTGATCGAGCAGCTTGATGCTGATTTGGTAACGCTGGAAACTTTGGGCAACGGCCCGCAGGCACAGGAACGGCTGAACTCGGTCTTCCGCGCTTTGCATACCATCAAGGGTGCTGCCAGTTTTCTGGGGCTTACCGCCATCACGCACTTTGCCCATGCGGCGGAGGATGCGCTTAACCGTCTGCGCAAGGGGGAAATCAGGCTGACCCCGGCAGTGATGGATGCCATGCTCAAAAGCGCCGACGTGGTGCGGAACATGATCGAACAGCTTGCCGCGGGGGAAGCGATCACCCCAGGCCCCGAGGATCTGATTGCTCTTTTGCACCATATCGCTGAGGGAAAACAGCCCAATTCCGGTGCGGTTGAGTCAAAAACCAGCGTTCAGGCATTCGATGCTCAAGGTGTTCCCGTCGAGGCTGGGGCGACTTCATCCAAAACCGCAGAAAATACGGAACAATCCGCGGCAACCGATGCCGCCACAAATCCGGCTGAATCAGCAACCAGAGAATCCACGGGCGAACGTAAGCTTGTTCTGCCCTCGCAGAAGCAGGAACTACTTTCATTCATGGTTGATGATCTACGACAACAGGCGCAGAAGCTGGATCAGGCTTTGCACCTTTGTGCAGAAGCAAATACCCGCGAGCAGGGTGTCAAGGAATTATGGGAGATTGCGGGAGAGCTGGCCAAAACCCTGGAATTTTTCGAGTTGAGTGATTTGACCCGGTTGACGGGGTTTCTTGCCCGAGGTTCACAGGCTTTGCAACATGCACAGGGTGACACCGCGACTGACCTGCTATTACGTCTGGAAGGGATTCGTTATCTGATCGAATTGCAGGCACAGGCATTGGAACATGCGACGGAATTGCTCTGGCCGCTCAAGACATTCACCGCTCGTGTTGAGCAATTGCTGGAAGGCAAATCGCTCCCCACGGAATGCTGCACCCAAAGCAGTGATCCACTGACGGTCCTACGTCTTGATGGCGTCTTGCAGGCAGAGGCATCTGCTCGACAAGGCAACCCTGCAGGTGCGGCTGAAAACACCGTATCGGAGAGTGCAACAACTCAGGCCGATTCTGCTTCGTCCTTAGCGCAAGCGTCACAAACTGACGCTGCGGGAGCAAAGCAGGGGGATGCGGCTGCCAAAGATTCCAAGACTCAGGTCGCCAACGTCGAGCAGACAATTCGTGTGGAAGTGGGCCGACTGGAGGCATTGCTGAACCTGGTGGGACAACTGGTGCTGACCAAGAACCGGATGCTGGCGATGGGGCGCAAGTGCAGGGAATATGAACTGCCTGTGGATTTTCTGGAAAACGTGGCCGGGGCCAACAGTGACCTTGACCGGCTTACCAGTGAATTGCAGGTCGGTGTTATGCGTACACGCATGCAACCACTGGCCAAGTTGTTTGAACGTTATCCGCGCGTGATTCGGGATATTTCCCGCGCACTTGACAAAAAAAATCAACCTGGAAATTGTGGGCAAGGAAACCGAGGTTGACAAGAGTGTGCTGGAACTGCTGGGCGACCCGCTGATTCACATTCTGCGCAACTCGGCGGACCATGGCATCGAAAAGCCCGAGCTACGCAAAGCAGCAGGCAAATCCGAAATGGGCACAGTACGGCTTGCGGCCCAGCATCAGGGAAGCCACGTACGGGTGGAATCAGCGATGACGGCAGGGCTGACCGCGAAGTGCTGGCCAGGAAAGCGGTGGAAAAAGGATTGGTCACGGCTGAACAGGTGGCCGCGATGACCAATGAAGAGGTGTACCGTTTTATTTTTGCTGCGGGTTTCTCCACAGCCGAGCGGGTAACAGACCTTTCCGGCCGGGGTGTGGGGATGGATGTGGTGCGGACCAACATTGCCAAATTGAATGGTGTGGTGAATATCAATTCAAGCAAGGGCAAAGGTACGACGATTGAAATACTGATACCACTGACGGTGGCCATTATGCCAGCGATGGTGGTGGGGGTGGGCAAAGCCCTGTATTGCGTGCCGCTTCAGAGCATCATTGAGATCGTCAAGCCGGAAAAGAGCATGGTTTATTCGGTGAGCGGACAACCAGTGATGCGATTAAGGGACATTGTATTACCGCTGATTGATTTGCGTGAACGTTTGCGGGAAAGTGAAGCGCAGAGCGAACAGCCGGTTTGCAGTGGTGATAGGGGTGGGCGGCCAGCGGGCGGGGCTGGTGGTGGATCGGCTGATCGGGCAGCAGGAGATCGTCATCAAACCTTTGGATGACAAATACACCAATGGCGGGCCGTTCAGCGGCGCGACCATCCGGGAGGACGGCGATGTCAGCCTGATCCTCGATGTGATCCAGTTAATCCGTCAGGCCCCGGCTGCAGATCGTCTGGCAGCCTGAATCTCACAAGGAGAGCAGATTTGGACAGCTCATACATTATGCCGTTTGTAACCAGTGTGCAGCGCGTTTTTGAAACCATGCTGCAACTTCCGGTCCAAGTGGGGCAGCCCTCACTGGCCAAGACCGGCGAACCAACCTATGACGTGTCGGGCATCATCGGCATGTCCGGTGATGTGGAAGGTACCGTGGTGCTAAGTTTCCCCATCGCGGTGGCCGAAAGGGTAGTGGCTTTATTCACTGGCAGTGACCTGCAACATACCCATGAAGATTTCCCCGACGCCGTGGGCGAACTGGTCAATATGGTTTCAGGCAATGCCAAGGCCCAGTTTCAGGGACGGAAGGTGGCTATTTCCTGCCCGTCGGTGGTAATCGGCAAAGGCCACATGGTTTTTGCCAGCAAGGACGTGGTGACGATCTTGCTGCCCTGCGCCTCCGATGTCGGTGATTTTGCCGTCGAAGTGGCGATCAAGAACAGCACACTGGCTGCTGGCAGTGCGGCTGCCGGTTCTGCTACCTCTGCAGTGGTGGGCTGAATTACTCCGTAGGTAAGCTCCGTTTAATCAAGACTCCGTTTAAGGAAGTGAAAACATGAAGATACTCCTGGTGGATGATTCCAAGACCATGCGCAACATACAGAAGGGCATCCTTGCCCAACTGGGGCATGGTGATGTACAGGAAGCCTGCGATGGCCTGGATGCGCTCTCGAAAGTGGGGGCGATGGACCCGGACCTGTTGCTGGTGGATTGGAACATGCCCAACATGGATGGGCTGACGTTCGTGAAAAAGTACCGGGCCACTGGCAAGAAAACACCGATCATCATGGTCACCACCGAAGCGGAAAAAACGCGGGTGATTGAGGCGATCAAGGCGGGTGTGAACAACTACGTCGTCAAGCCCTTCACCCCTGATGGGCTTGCCGAACGCATACGGGAAACGCTCTCGCGAGTGCCAGCCACAGCAGCCTGAATTCAAGGTCTGCATGGCTGCAGGATTCGCCGTAGTGATCGCAGATGATCGTTGCGCTGAAAGCGCTCCTAGAATGGATACCTTATGGGAGTCTACCCATGGCCGAATGCGAAAAATTAAAAGCATGCCCCTTCTACAACGACAAAATGAAGGAGGAAAAGGGTATTGTCACGCTGTATAAAAAAAGATATTGCCTGGGCGACAACAGCATTTGTACCCGTTATATGGTTGCTTCAAAGCTTGGAGGCAGCAAGGTGCCCATTCATTTGTATCCCAATATGACGGATCAGGCTCGTTCCATTCTGGCGGAGGCAGGGACTCAGGTTGCCGTCAGGCAGTCATGATGCCTGGCAAGAATCTGCGCCAAAGAATGCCATTGAGCTTAAATGGAATGAACGAATGAGATAAGGGTTGACAGGATCCAATCACATTCATCCAAGCGGTTGCAGGCACGTTGCCAGCCGATCTTGGGCCAGCTTATCTGGAGATACCGATCTTTGGAGTCCGACCATGACCGCCACCGCCAAAGAAATCGAATTCCGCGCGGTGGTATCTCCGGACCGCAGCAGTGCTGAACTGGTCTTGCCGCCGGGCCTTGACCTCAATCATTTAACGGTTGATATGTGTCGTGCCTGCTCAGT
>JAAUTM010000134.1 GCA_012031455.1 Phycisphaerales bacterium | reverse complement strand
AATGGCCGAATACGCCCACACAGGCGGACAAGGAACTTGCCCTTGAACTGGAAGCCAAAGGCTATGCAGCTTATGAGGAACAAGCCGCAGGTGTGTAATCCCTGCATCCTCTAAATAGTACTATGTGAATGATAGATATCCAGAAAGCGATATACAGCACGGAACAGATACCATGACACTCCTTGCCACTCCCATGACTACCAACGACAGCTTCCATGAAAGCCATCAGGCTTTGCAGCAGCGTCATGCCCGTGTATCACCCCCCTGGCTCCGCGAACTTCGGCAACAGGGAATGAACCACTTTGAAAGACTGGGCTGGCCGGATTCTGATCACGAGGAATGGCGCTACACCAACCTCAAACCCCTCATCAGACGCGCTGGCAATCCGTCCAACATACCAGCCCCAGCACCATCACCCGTGAGCAGGTGCAAGCCCTGCAACTGCACGGGGACTGGGCCGCAGTACTGGTAATTGAAGATGGCCGATACCGCGAGGAACTGTCTATGATCAACGCCCTGCCCGAAGGCGTCATCATCACGAGTTTGGCACATGCAATCGAGCGACATCCCGCCTTGGTTGAAAAGTACCTTGGCAAGCTGGCCACTGGTGAGGATGATGCCCTGGCAGCCCTCAATACCGCGATGATTGAAGATGGTGCGTTTATCTACTTACCTTCAAGTGTAACCTTGCATCAGCCGGTGTTGGTATTGTATTTAGCTGCTGATGCGGGTGAGAATCATCCGGCCAGCCATCCGCGCAATCTTATTATAGTTGAGCAAGCAAGCCGTGCGGTGGTGGTGGAGCATTATGCCACACTCACCCAAGGCATTTACTTTTCCAACGCACTTACGGAAGTATTCGTCGCTGACCGTGCTGATCTTGCGCATTATGTCATTGAAGAAGACAGCCCCTTTGCCTTCTGCGTGGCTGCGTTGCATAGCAAGCAGGGTGTTGATAGCAGATTTGCATCGCACACTGCTCTGCTCGGCGGTCAGTTGGTACGCAACGATGTGCATGTGGAACTGGCGGGGGATCGTGCATGGTCCCTGCTCAACGGCTTGTACATCCCTTCCGGCACACAGCACATGGATAACCACATGCGTGTGATCCATGCCCGCGAGCATGGGGATAGCCGGCAGTTTTACAAGGGGGTGCTCCGTGATCAGGCAACAGGCGTATTCACTGGTCGGATTGTAGTCAAAGAAGGAGCACAAAAAACCGATGCCAAGCAGACCAACCGTAACCTGCTGCTTTCAGACAAAGCCCGCATCACCACCCGGCCACAGCTTGAAATATACGCTGATGATGTGAAATGCACCCACGGTGCCACCACCGGCCAACTCGATCAGCAGGCCCTGTTTTATCTCCAAGCCCGTGGTATACCAACCGACGAAGCACGGGCCATGCTCATTCACGCCTTTGCTCAGGAAAGCCTGGAACGCATGGAGCTGGATGTTGTCAGGGAGTATCTATCTCAACGGTTGATGGGAAAGCTATCGGGCTGAATACAAAGATGGATAATGGATATATGATAATGGATTATGTAAGAAGATATGATAAAAACGGCTATCGTAGATGATATCAACATTATCTATTATACATAATCCATCATCCATGTAATACCGTAAACAAAACTACCAATAACACGGAGCAGAATATGAACACACTCAACCCCCCCCCCGTCCTCGTCAACACCCAATGGGTGGAAGAAAATCGCAAACATACCGACCGCATACGTATCGTCGAAAGCAATGAGGACCTGCTTGTCTATGGCACCGGTCACATTCCTGAGGCGGTGCATATCGACTGGGCCAACGACCTTAATGACAGCACCGTGCGCGATTACATAGATGCAGATCGCTTTGCCGAGATCTGCGCAGCCAACGGTATATCCCCCGATACCACGGTGGTTTTCTATGGTGATAAGAGCAACTGGTGGGCATGCTACGCATTCTGGGTGTTCAAGCTCTTTGGCCATCGCGATTGCCGGATCATGGATGGCGGACGCAAAAAATGGCTTGCGGACAATCGACCCCTGAGCAAGGATAAGCCTTCCTATCCTCAGGCGGTGTACCCTGTGCCGGTGCGGGATGATACGGAAATTCGCGCCTTCCGTGAGCAGGTTCTGGCTCACTGCAAGGCTGGTTTGCCTCTTGTGGATGTACGCTCGCCCAAGGAATACTCCGGCGAACTGACGCACATGCCCGAATACCCGCAGGAAGGGGTGCTGCGTGGCGGGCATATTCCCGGTGCCAGATCGGTACCATGGGCACGAGCCACCAATGAGGATGGTACTTTCAAATCACGGGAAGAACTCCGCGCATTGTATGAACAGGAACAGGGTTTAAAGCCAGGAGATGATGTGGTGGTCTATTGCCGCATCGGCGAACGCTCCAGCCATACATGGTTTGTGCTTAAGTATCTATTGGGTTTCACCCAGGTCCGAAACTATGATGGTTCCTGGACCGAGTGGGGCAACGCGGTCGGCCTGCCCATTGAAAAACCGACAGCCAGTAAAGTAGTTTCAGTATAAACAGAAACAATCTATCAAAAGTTGTAAGCCGACGGTAGTATATCGCTAGCAAACAGAAGATGATTCCCCATCTCAATGAGGTGAGTCTACAATATTAGGTTATGCCCACTCCCCTTGATGACATCATGGACACGTTTGCATCGGTGGATCAGGACACCCGATTAGAGTTGTTGCTGGATTACGCCCAGCGTTTGCCTGCGCTGCCAAAGCATCTGCAAACCCAGCGTGACATGGGCATGAACAAGGTGGAGGAATGCCAGACCCCGGTGTTCTTATGGATTGAGCATGAAGGCGAGAAGGTGCGAATATTTGCCGATGTCGCAGAGGAAGCCCCGACGATCCGTGGGCTGATTTCGATCATGGTACATGGGCTGGATGGCGCCACGCCGGAGGAGGTTCAGGCCTTGCCCGGGGATTTATTGGCGAAACTGGGTTTGTCCGGGGTGATTCGCATGAACCGAGCGGTGGGCCTAGCAGCCATGATCGCCCGGATTCGTAAAGGCGAGGCGAAGTAGTGGCCGTGGGCATCGCCGGTTAACTGTCATTGTGGAGGGTTCGACTGGCGAATAAGACTCCATGGAAAATGCGTCGGAGAATGGAGACAACCAAGCCGCAGCACAAAGCCACCGGTAAAATCAGCGGGAGATATAGAAAAACCTCCACGGTAATTGGCGGCTGCCTCCACGGTGTGCCAGTTCTTCCGAAAGCCGGAAGGATAATCAGAGGCAACAGTAGAAAAGCAAGAGCTGCAATAATATCGATAACGACAGCATTGCGTCGATGATTCTGTTGCAGACGAAAGATAGACTCGCCGCTACGGAAATGGATCACACACGCCATTCCGATTTCCATCAGCACAAGGACCGTGACAAATAGTACTATATCGGAGTGGATCACAGTAAGTCACCTAAAGTAGATTACCCCGTTCCAAATTACCTACAGCTAACCTCTGGAAATGTACAAGGGTAACGAAATCACAGCTGACGACACAATTCACCATGACCGGAGCGACTGTTCAAGTGGTGCACCTCCGCGTTGCTGGTCAATATCAGCCTGTGATTAGGCTGACCGGCTAGCGATGGAACACCAGATTGATACCACTAGTAAAAGTAGAAATCCAAGGAGATTCAAGAGAAACAGGTTTTGCGAACTGCTCATGGACAGCAATCAGCAAATTTAAAACTTTATCGAAACGCGCTTCAGGATCTGGATTATCACTTGGTCGAAATGTGCCCAATTGCCCCCACAAATAGTGGCCAGTAAAGACTACCACGACTGCCCCGTTGTAGAGCAGGCACGCCCAAAGCGCGATGATGGGCTTGCGATTCATAGGTTGATCAGACTTCCATTATTTGCGCCACCATCCGGGAGACGTGCCCGGAAAAGTTGGCAACGCCAAATCCATCATATCTGCATCCCTCTGCTGTTCCAATAGCCAATATCGAAAAATGATCTTTTTGTCTGCGGCTATGAGAATGAATCGGTGGGAAACGATCGAGCCGGGCAACAACATGCACATCCGCGTTGGTGGGCAGCAGGCGGATACGTCTCCAGCAGCCTGATGGGATTGCATGGCCGGGACTTGCAGCATCGAGTGAGCAAGGCAATTCGGGGCAGTGAAACTCAGGGGCCGATGGCAAGTTCTGCGATTTTGTCATCTCGGAGTGTGAAGCGATAGCAAAGCTGAACCGGGCTGCCGGGGAATTTGCCACTGACCTTGGCAGTGACAAGGGTCTGATCGCCCTGGGTGGTGATGTTTGTGATGTCGGCTATGGGCTGGTACTTCGCAACGGCTTCGTCAATCCATTGGCGAATGGCAGGGCCACGATATTCATGAGCTTCATCATGCACCAATGCGTCCGCGGTGAAAAGGTTCAGGAAATCATCGGTTTGGCCCGTGTTGTGGGCTTTGAAGAAGTCGACAATCGCCGATGCCAGTGGTTTGTTCATAAGTATTGGATTCTAGCGCTGGCAACGGGGAGAGACAATCGCTGGCTTGGCGATGTTGGAAATAAATGATTGACACCGATTTGCACCAAGGCAACGGAAATGAAAGTCGAAGTACCTCTCATGGTATAGAGCAGATCATCAGACGGTATGTTGAAATCTGGCTTGATACTAAATCATGATGATCGCGTATTCATTAGGTCATTACCAGCTCACGCAATCTATGATGGGTCCTGGCCACGTATTTACAGGGTCATGCATCCGATATAAGTTAGCCATCCCATTATCATTTACTTTGCAAGCCACCATGTTCGCCATAGATTGGGGATCTTGACGTTGCGATGAATTCTCTGCCAATCTATGTAAATTGAATAACCCCGAGGCGTTATGCGAGTTCCTAGGCCTGGCAGGCGTGGAGACGCAGTAGATCAAATCTGGCTCGCTGTTGTAGATACAACGCCATAAGGCAAAGGTGAATGTTCATTTTCAGTTCACCATCGCATACGTTCGCATTAAGCAGTCCAAGTTATATCCAACAATCTAAAGAGCCCTCTGAACATTTCCTTCCGCATGCATATTCTTCATATCCCACGAAGTTTTATGTTATGAATGCAGGTTCTGCGTCACTGAGCCATCGGATTGGGGTTGTGATCAGCGGGGCATCGGCTCGCTTTGACCTTCCCGTCACTGTTGCGACCCGTTCCTTGGCTCACGCCCCCTTTGTGTCCGCTCTCCCTTGCATCCTAACTCCCTTTGCATCACACTCACTGCACCTGCAGGAACTCTGGCAGTGCCCAGTCGTCCTGCTTCACCGGGCGTAGCCGAACGGCCGCCGCAATGTTGTGGGCCAACAGCGTCAGACTCACATCCGTTCGGGTGCGCTCCAATCCCCGGTAGCGCGTCTTGCGATGGCCCTTGTTCTTCATCCACGCAAACGGTCGCTCCACCAC
>JAAUTM010000133.1 GCA_012031455.1 Phycisphaerales bacterium | reverse complement strand
TGATCCACCAGTTCCTGCAGGTAATTGCGGACATACTGCTTGTCGAAGCTGGGCTGATCGCGTCCGGGCTGGTACTGGTCGGCTGGCCAGAAGCGTGAACTGTCGGGAGTCAGCACTTCATCGATCAAAATCGGTTTCACGGAGTCCTCCGGATTTTCCGCATCGGCATCCAGCGGCAGGCCGAATTCGAATTTGGTGTCCGCAAGAATGATCCCTCGTCCCGCTGCGTAATCATGAGCCATCTGGTAGATCGCCAGCGATAAATCGCGCAGCTGGGTTGCCAGATTCACTCCGACGATTTTTGACAGCCTGTTCGAAGCTGATGTTTTCATCGTGACCGGCATCGGCCTTGGTCGAGGGTGTGAAAATCGGCTGGGGCAGCCTGGCACATTGCTGGAGTCCGGCTGGTAGCTTGTGGCCACCGATATGCTGTGACTGCTGATATTCCGCCCACCCCGAGCCTGCCAGGTACCCGCGCACGATGCACTCAATCGGCAGCACTCGGCAACGGCGGCCCACCATCACCCGCCGCTCCAGCAACTTCCGCTGAGCATCATCAAGCCCCTCCACATCCCTGGCATCCGTGGCGATCAGGTGATGCGTCAATTGGCCAGCGAGCTTTTCCTGGATCATCCTGAACCAGAAGCGTGACAGTTGCGTGAGCACGATGCCCTTGCCGGGGATGCCGTTGGGCATGACCACATCAAACGCACTGATACGGTCGCTGGCGACGATCAGCAGCACCGGCGTGCCATCGCTTAGCCTTGCATCGTAATTATCACGCACCTTGCCCTGACGACGACCAGGCAGCGGCAGGTTGGATTGCATCATCGGTTGGAGCATGCCTATCAGCCCTGTGTACAGGTTGAAAATCGCTTGGTGTTGACTCTTGGAAAAGTCTTAAAATTGCCTGAGAAACCGCACATCATTTTCAAACAGCCAGCGGATGTCGGGGATGGCGTACTTGCGCATGGCCAGGCGTTCAATGCCCAGTCCAAAAGCAAAACCGGTCCACTCCTCCGGGTCGATCTGACAGGCTTCCAGTACCGCCGGGTTGACCAATCCGCAGCCACCGAGTTCCTTCCACACACATTGCCCGCCGAGGTACATTTTGCAATCGACCTCAGCCGAGGGTTCGGTGAAGGGAAAGTAGCTGGGCCTGAAACGGACTTCCGCTTCCGGGCCGAAGTAGGCACGGGCAAATTGAAAGAGCGTGGTTTTCAGATCGACCATGCTGACCTTGCGGTCGATGTACAAGCCTTCGATCTGGTGGAACATGGAAAAGTGCGTGGCATCGTGTTCATCGGGGCGATACACCCGGCCCATGGCCACGACGCGGATCGGGGGCTTTTGCTTTTCCATGGTGCGAACCTGAATGGTCGAGGTCTGTGAGCGCAACATGGTGCCTTGTGAACCGGTGGGGCCACCAAAAATTTCAGGCTTGTCGATGTAAAAATTGTCCAGCGGATCACGAGCTGGGTGCGAGCGGGGAATGTTCAGGGCCACGAAGTTGTGATACTCGTCCTCCACCTCCGGCCCGGTGGCGACATCGAAACCCATGCGGCCGAATACCTCGATCAGGTCGTCCATGGTTTGGGTCAGAATGTGCGTCCGGCCAATGCGAGGCGGCAAGCCCGGTTCAGTCACGTCGATCGTCGGCCCGGCCACGGGTGCGGTGCTGCCACCGAGTTGTTCCTTGAGGGCGCTGAATTGTGTATCAGCCCAGGTTTTCAGGTCGTTGGCCTGTTTGCCAAAGTCGCGCTTCTGCGGGCCGGGGATGTCCTTGAGCAGGGCCATGAGCTTTTTAAGTTCACCGCTTCCGCCGAGGTATTTGAGGCGGAACTGCTCCAGTGCCGCCGGATCCTTCACGGTTGCGACCGCGGATTCGATCTGCGCTTTAAGTTGGGCTATGGGTTCAAGCATGGGAGACATTGTAATCAAAGAATTGCCCTCACCTGCGGTGCGGCGCTAAACGAGGAGTTCGCGCGGATGCGATGTTAAGCGTCGCACCGAAGGTGCGCGCGCAAGTTCCTTGTTTAGCGTCGCACCGAAGGTGCGGCCTCCTCCTGCTTACTCAACATACGGCGTGACAAAACGACCAACGCTGCGGGCGCAAACCCGCTTTGACAGGGTTCATTTCGACGTACTTCACGCATCGTCGAATCGCTTGTGGTGTATTGAGGTACACCACCCAGCCGGTGTTCGCTGCCCAAATTGAATCGCGATTGGCTCTCTGAGCAGGGGATAAGGGATGCACCCCGGCCTGGATCAACTCCCGGGTCGCAGCCCCTTTGAGCAGGTTGACCAAGCGCTCGATGGGATGTCGATGGCGGGCGAGCACCATATGCACATGATCGGGCATGATGCAACATGCATGGATCACCAGTGAGCCGCGATGGCTGTATGCGGCGAAACCTTTGGCAACGTGCAACGCCTGCTCGCCGGTCAATTGGACAGGCGGGCGCTGGAGCGCAGTCTTGGCGACAAGTCGGCGCTTCTGATCGTGAGCTTGGTGAGCGACCGAATGGCGTGTGGTGACTTTGGTGGGGGGGCCAAAGGATTTGAGATGCGATTGACGCACGAAGTCGGAGCCTGAACCTCGCGGGTCGTTGGGGAGCCAGAACCCGTAACAAGCGAAAATAACGTGGTAGGCGAGAATCATGATGCGGCATTTTATCTTTGCGAACGAGTTGACGCGCACCTGCGGTGCGTCGCTAAACCAGGAGTATGCGCGGTTGTGATGTTTAGCGTCGCACCGCAGGTGCGCGCAAGGTCTAGGTTTAGCGTCGCACCGAAGGTGCGGTGTTAAACGAACCATTACGACAACGTCAATTCCTTGTTTAGCGTCGCACCGCAGTGCGCGCACCAAACCATGACATGAAGGCGCTCATGCATTCATGTTTACTTCATCACCCGGAAACCAATATCACGACGGTAGTGGGCGCCCTCAAAATGAATCATCGCGCAGGCAGCATTGGCGCGGGTTTGCGCTTCCTTCAAATCCGCACCCAGCGCACAAACGCACAGCACCCTGCCCCCGGCTGTGACCACCTGGCCTTGTTTATCAAGCGTGGTGCCTGCGTGAAACACCATGATATCAGGCAATTTGGCGACTTCGTCCAAGCCGGTGATGGGGATGCCGGTGCGATAATCCCCCGGATAACCGCCGCTGGCCATGACCACGCAGCAGCAGCAACGCGGGTCCCACGACAATTGAACTTCATCGAGTTTGCCGGTGCAGGTGGCGAGCATCAATTCCACCAGTCTGCATCAACGCATCATCAGCACCTGCGTTTCGGGGTCGCCGAACCGGCAGTTGAATTCGAGCGTTTTGGGGCCACCGGGCGTGAGCATCATGCCCGCGTAAAGCACGCCCTGATACACCACATCATCCCGGCGGAGAGCATCGACGATGGGCACGATCACCTCACGCTGGATGTGGGTGAGCATTTCATCGCTGAGCAGGGGGGTGGGCGAATAGGCACCCATTCCGCCGGTGTTGAGGCCGGTGTCACCCTCGCCAACCTGTTTGTGATCCTGAGCCGGGTCGAGTACGAAAATCGTGCGACCATCGACCAGTGCCAGCACGGACACTTCCTGGCCGTTGAGTTTTTCCTCGATGACGACGCACTGCCCCGCATCGCCGAAGGCTTTGTGCACCATGATCTGTTCCACTGCGATGGCTGCCTGCTGCGGATTGTCGCAGACGATGACACCCTTGCCCTTGGCCAGTCCCGCAGCCTTGACAACCATGCCAGCTTCCCTGCTGTTGACGTAGGCCAGGGCCGACTCCGCATCATTGAAAATGCGTGCCTCTGCGGTGGGTACGGATGCCCCGCGCATGAGCTGTTTGGAAAAGGCCTTGTCCGCTTCAAGTCGGGCTGCTTCAGCCACGGGCCCAAAAACATATCGCCCCGGGCGCGTGAGTCTGTCCGTCAAGCCTTCGGCAAGGGGGTCTTCGGGTCCAATGACGACCAGCTCAATCTTTTCCTGACGACAGAAATAATCGATGGCATCGGTGTTTTTGGTATCCACCGGGCTTGTTTTAAGGGCCACATTGACACCCAGCGTGGCGGTGCCTGCGTTGCCGGGCGCGAAAAAAAGTTTGCCACATTGGGGCGATTGCTTGAGCTTCCAGCCCAGGGCGTGTTCACGACCACCACTGCCAATGACGAGAATGTTCATGGGGCAGATGATAAAGGTTGTGATGCATCACGACAAAACGGCAATGCAATTCGTGAAGCTTGGGGAGCAAAAAATCAGAGCCACGGGCGGAAGTGGGGGTAAGGGGGAATACCGCTCACTACCGTTCGCGGCTCTGATTAAACCAGTTCCGTTCGCGGCTCTGATTAAACCAATGACGCTTGCGGATCTGAACCTGCTATCAGTTTGCGGTGCAGTTCAATACGGCGGGGCGTTGCCGGGGCCTTGCCGACGACGCGGGGCATTGCCACCTTCAGGTTGGGCTTGAGGTCCGCCCATGCCGCCTTGCATCTGCATCGTGGTATCGCGGACAAAGGTCATCACGGCCATCGGCACATGAAGCTGGGCCAGCACAGCACTGTCCTTCAAACTCACACCCATGGCCACCGGGGGCAGATCGGCGGGGGTTTGAATCGGGGGCATCCCCATCATCGGTATGAAAGAGTTAGCCAGCGTCGCCAGACCTGCGAGGTTGAAATAGCCTTCCATCATGGCGTTCTCAGGCAGGGCGTTGCGACGTGCTTCGGCAATCAATTTTTCGCTGCCCAAGCCATCGCTGCTGCCGAGCATTTTGAGCGAGCTGCCGAGGATGGCGGTATCAGTCGTGGTGGTGGATACAATAAATTCCCGACTGGCCACATAGCCGGTCTGCCCCATGGCTCCGAGCATCATCATGAACGGCAGGGCGGGGTTGTTTTCCATCGCGGCTGGAGGCATCTGCATCTGCCAGGCGAACTGATCCACATTGACACCTTCAATCTGCAAGGCGTTGTCGGTGTAGCTGGTGGTGTAGCTGATGCCTTCACCGGCGCCATCCATGCCGGGGTCGGCTGGGACAGACATTTTTACGCTGTTCATCGTGGCCATGGTTTTCTTGATACCGGTACGGAACCCGGTGGCATCACTGCTCTCCACAATGCTCACAACGTTAAAAAGCGGAGCGCCCATTTGAGGCTGAGCAGCCAGATACATCACCTGGGTGATCCCGGTCACGTTTTCATAAACCGGGATCATGTCCTTGAACATGTCGAGCATCCAGCCCATCTGGCTTTCCTTGGCGTCTTTGCTGACCTTGGCCAGTTGCATCTTGGCTTCACCCAGCAGGGATTTGAGATCAATCCCCTTGGTGTTAATGGATGAGGTAAACAAGTAGTTCTGATTCACAGCCTTGCTGAGCAATGCGGCTGCGGGAGAACCGTTCTTCATGGCCTTGCCAAGGAAGCTGTCGGGTTTGAACT
>JAAUTM010000132.1 GCA_012031455.1 Phycisphaerales bacterium | reverse complement strand
TGGGCTTCCTGGCGTTGCCCGGGCTGGCGATCATGTATCTCTCGCGTGCTGGGGGCTTGTCCAATCCGCGCTATCTGGTGGGGTTGGGGATTGTCAGCATTTGCGGGCTGTTATTTTTTCTTGGGCCAGTGCTGGCTGGACGCATCACCCGACCAAGTTTGAAGATGACCCTTGCGGGCTGTCTGCGAGCGTATGGGGATGGTGTTTTCCTGGTGGGATTGTTTAGTTATGCATGGTGGCTTGGGCCGGGTCGGAATGACATGCTTCAGGGCTACAGCATGATCCTTGCGCTCTTTGGGCTGCTTTTATTTGCCCTTGGGCCAGCCCCGATGAGTGTGCTGTGGTTTGCAGTGTTGTACCTTTCGCTGGCGGTCAAGGTGGCACCGCGCTGGTGGGATATGCTGGCGTGGAATCTGCGTCAGGTTGCGGCCATGCTCTCGGCCCACAGCATTAACCTGGTGGGTGCTCCGCTTGGTTTACAGGCCGAACTAAAAGGTTCCACCATCGAACTCATGGAGGGGTTTCGCAAGATCGAGCCTGCGATGGAAGTGGAAGATGCCTGCTCAGGGTTGCGCATGCTCATGGCGTTCATCGCCCTGGGTGTGGCGATGGCGTTTCTGGGGCGGCGTTTATGGTGGCAGCGGACGATCATGGTGGCCATGTGCGTCCCGATCGCGGTGATCGTCAACGTCGGTCGCATTCTCGTGCTGGCGTTTGTCAAGGTCTATGGCAATCCGGAAATGGCGCAGGGGGATTTCCATCTGCTCATCGGCATGTTCATGCTCGTTCCCGCTGCGGGGCTGTTCTGGCTGCTGGGCTGGGTGCTGGACAAAATGGTCGTCTATGACGATGAGCCTGGGGCTGTGAATTCTTCGGCAGCGGCTGCTCGAAAAGTTGAACCTGTTGTTGACCCATTAGAGCGGACCCGCAAACAAAAATCGCCATCCTCTGGGGTGTGGGGCTGGGGCTGGTGATGGCAGGGCTTTTGGGTGCGGTGTATGCCTTGGGTCTGGGATCGATCAGGCCCGACTTGCTGGGTATCGACATGGCTCCGGCGCTGACAAAAAGTTTGCTGGTCGCCAGTGCCGTGGGTTTGGTAGTAGTGGTGGGGGTCATGATCTTCCGTGGGCGCAGGCTAGCGATTCAGGGCTTGCTTCTGCAACCTTTCACGCTGGCCGTGTGTGCGGGAATGCTGGTGGTTGCGGCCGGGGGGCTTAACGGTATGGTCAAAGCCTCACGCATGGTGCTGTTCAAGCAGGAAGTCCCCATGCGTGCGCCACTCTTTAGCCTGGCGGAACGAGCCGGTACATGGGTCATGGAGGAAGAGCTTCCGGCCTTGCCCGAAGAACAGGTGCAGACCCTTGGCACCCGACATTACATCCGCCGTCTTTATCGTGATAAGGCCGTCCCATCGGACCAGCCCGGTTCGATGGCGCTGTTGCATATCGCCTACTACACCGGCACACCCGATACCGTGCCCCATGTACCCGAGCGCTGCTTTTGTCGGTGGGGGGCTTTTGCCCTTGGGTAGTCCGTTCCGCTCAATGCTGAAAATTGATGACTCCAGCTACCAACCGGATAAACCGCAGGGTTATTATGTGCTTCGTCTGCGGGAACCGACGCAGGTGCATGTGCCGGACCTGTCCGTGCCGGTGACCGTGTTTCAGTTCACCCATCCGCAACGTACCGATTTTGTATCGACAGTGGTTTATTTCTTTGCCGCCAACGGCCAGTTTTATCCCACCCCCGATGATGTCCGTGCACGCGGCTTTGATCCCCGGGACAAGTACAGCTACTACTGCAAAATCGAAGTGATGTTCAGCGGCATAGGCGATGCTGATAAAGCGGTGCAACGGACCACGAACTTCATCACCGCAATTTTGCCTGAGGTGATGGCTGTGCTGCCCGATTGGAACGAAGTCTTGGACGGACGCTGGCCCATACCAGCACCGTAATCCGATTTCCGCATGCGGATCGGTGAAGCAGGATGATGTCGCGTGCAATGCAGGTGTTTGAAACGTTCAATGGAGATTGCTCATGGCTGCCCGTGTAAATACCCGTTTCGTGATGGTTCTCGCCGCCGTGCTGATCGTGCTGGCTGGCGGTCTGGGAGCTGCCTGGTTTTTCGTCCTCCGCAAGGACCCTTCGGAAAACATTGCCCGCGCTGATACCGCCATGAATCGGCAACAGTATGAGATGGCACTCACGGAATACGGCAAAGCCTACAACAAGCGCAGCAGCGACATCAGTATCATCAACAAGTTCCTCAAGGCCTTGGAGATCGCCCCGGTCAAGGATTCCCGCGCAGCTCAGGTGGGTGTGGGGCAGATTCGTACCCTGCTGGAACGACTGACCACCATTGACCCCCGCAACCCGGAATATTTCCAGCGATCCATGGAGTTCTTCCTGCGCATCGGCAGGGACCTTAATGACCTGGGGGCGTTCAACCTCATGCTCGAACGTGCTGAGAATTTCCTGCAGTTCAATCCGGAAGATCCGCAGGCATTAAAGTACCGTGGGATTGCTCAGGTCAATCGGATCAGGGCTTTGGATGTGCCTCCCGAAAAAAGGGAAGCTGCGCGTGACGACCTTGTCAAAGCCTTGGCACAATTCCCTGACGACCGTGATGTACTCTATCACCTGGCACTGTGGAACCTTTATGAAGCCCAGTCATTGGATCGCGCTGGCTTGAATGTGCCTCGTTCCAGGCAGCTCAAGGCCCAGGTACGTGAATGGGCGCAGAAACTCGTCGAAGGATTTGACAAGGATTTGAATCGCAAAATGGATAGGATTCGTCTGCTGATGGAACTGGGTGATCAGCAGCTTTTGCAGACGGAACTGCAACTGGCTGAAAACGCCATCAAAGACAATCCCGCCACTCCGGAAGTTGCCCTTGATCTGGCGGATGCACTGTTGAAAAGTGATCGTACCCCTGTGGATCGGGGACCGAATCTCCCACAGATCACCGCAGGGCTGCAACGCTGCCAGGCCGTCCTGCTTGAGGCCGTCAAGCATCATCCCACGGACAATCCGTGTGCTCTCCGCTCTGGCGCAGACCTATCAGCAGCAGCAGGAATTCGATCTGGCGGTGAAAACCCTGGACAGCCTGCTGGGGGTGTCCGTGTATGGTCCGCCCATGCAGGCCCTGACTTTTTTCCAGATTCAGATTCGTGGCAAACTGCAACGTGCGGAGGTGATGCTGATCCAGGCCGAACGTGTGAAGGATAAAAACGAACGTGACCTGCTTTTCACGCAGGTGCAGAACACCATTGACGAAGTAACCCCCGTGCTCGGGCGGACACCGCTTTTATCAATATGCTGGCCGGAAAACTGGCCATGGCTCAGGGGCAATGGGCACAGGCCACCACCTACATCGACCGTGCCTCAGCCCAGTTCAAGGACACGAATCTGGAAGTGCTGGCCCTCTCGGCTCGGGTTCGCCAGCTATCCGGTGAGACCGGGGCTGCAGCCTCACGTTACCGGGCGATTCTCGAACGACATCCCGGCATTTTGCCGGTGCGTCTGGAACTGGCGCAACTTCTTCTGCAGATGCGTCAATATGAGGAAGCTCAAGGTCAACTGTCCACCGTGCTGGCCGCCACCCCCAATGATCCGCGGGCTATCCAGTTGCAGGGGGCCTTGCTGCTGCAAATGGGCGATACTGACAAAGCCCTGGAAATGCTGGCCAAGGTCGATGCGACGCAGAACCCCGAAGCACCCCTCACACTGGCTCAGGCTCAGATTCAGGCCGGTCGTCTGGCCGAAGCCCGAAAAATTCTCCAGCCACGCTTTGAGAGCAATCCCAAGGATTCCCGGCTTATGCAGCTCATGTTGCGCACTGCCGCCAACCCTCAGGAAGCAAAAGACATTCTCGCCACAGCCCGCGCTGGCGGGGCCAATCCTGACATGATCGATGTGTTGGAAAAGTCCATGGATCAGAGCAGCAATCTCACCGAGGTTGTCGAAGGCATGATTGACCGCGGCAGTGATCCGTTCCAGCAGGCCATGCAGCGGTTCAACTTATACCGTCAGACCGGGCGGCTGGATGATGCCCGCAATGAGCTGACCAAAGCTGCGGCGCTCAAGAAAGATGATCCCAATGTGATCGAAGCTCAGTTTAACCTGGCCATGGAACTCAAACTCTGGGACCTTGCGAAGGAACACGCCGATAGGGCCACCTCTGCCAACCTCGACCTTGCCGAAGGTCAGTTCTATCAGGGACAACTGGCCCTGGCGCAGGGTCAACATGAACGGGCTATCGCCACGTTCCGCAAGGGCCTGAGTCTGCGTCCGGTGTATTCCGATGGATGGCGCATGCTCGGTGATGCCCAGCGTCTGGCCGGGGAGATGGCCGAGTCCGCCAATTCCTACCGCACTGCCCTTGATCAGTTGCCCACCAATGTCATGGCTTTGCGCGGCATGGCAGGTGCACTTGATCTCCAAAAGGACCATGCTGAAGCCCTCAACAACCTCCGAAAAGCAGTCGATCTCGCGCCCAATGATCGCGGACTTGTGCAGCAATATCTTAATTATGAAGAGATTCACGGCGACCCCAGCCGGGCTTTGACGATGCGTCAGCGCATGCTCCTTACCAACCCCAATGACACCGGTAATCAGCGTGCCACTGCCATCCTCATGGCTCGTACCGGTCAGTTTGACCAAGCGCAAAAATCGATGCAGGACCTCATGGCTGCTGAGGGGCGCACCACCGTCAATCTCGCTGCCATGGTGACGGTGTTATCCATCGCTGATCGCAAGGATCAGGCCCGGCAACTGTTGCTGGAACACCTGCGAGACAAGGGTGACAAGGCCACTGCCGAGGACTGGATTCTGCTTGCCAAGTTCAACCTCAGCAACGGCGGGGATGAAGAGGCCCTCTACGCTTTCCGCAAAGCGATTGCCGTCGAAGATCCGACCACCCGTGCCGCCAGCCGGGAACTGGCCGACCTGCTCTTTGACCGTGGCTTATTCGGCGATGCCCTGACCTACTACCAGCAATTGCATGAAGTGGACAAAAACGATACCCGGGTGGCTCACCGCTACACCGAGGCGCTTCTGCGAGCTGGCAACAAGGAATTGGCCGAGACTATTTTGACCGACATCAAGAAGCGTCAGGGAACGCAGGCGGATGCCGCATCACGGGCGATTACCTGGGTGCTTGAAGGCATGGTGGCCAAGGCTCGCGATCAGGATGATCGAGCTGTCAAAGCCCTGCAGCAGGCCATCGCCCTCCAGCCGACCCGTGCCTTGTTTCATTACCAGCTTGCGGAACATCTGTTCACCAAGCCGGAACGTGACAAACTCACCATCGATACCATCAACCGGGCCCTGGAACTGGATCGTAATCTCACGCCCGCACGCTTGCTGCTGGCCCGGGTTCACGCCCGGCAAAGGGATATTCCCGAAGCCATCCGTGACCTGACGGCGTTGCTGAAGTATCGACACC
>JAAUTM010000131.1 GCA_012031455.1 Phycisphaerales bacterium | reverse complement strand
CCCCGTGTTCATAGACAAGCATGCCGCCAAGGTGGCCGGCGACGGCGATCCAGGCGAAGGTGAACAGGCTCAGCAGCAGACCGAGGATCATTCCGCCCCAGCGCATCGGCCTCCAGGGAATGCTTGAAAGTGCGATGAGCGTGGCACAGGCTGCGAAAAACGCCCATGCTTTTTCCCCCATTTCCTCGTGTTCGTGCACGGCCATGGCCACCTGCCCGGTGACGCCAGCCTGCTCGGCGGCAGCATGTCCCGATTGCATGGCCAGCACCGCACTGACCACCCCCAATGCGTACACAGTCACCACCAGCCAGCGCACCGATTCCGATTTGCCTTTGCTCATGATCAGCCAGAGCGTGAGCAACGGCCCAAGTATTCCGATGGCGATGGGCAGATGCACCATCATCGCATGCAGGGTCTGCGGATAACGCGTGGCTTCCAGTATTTCGGTGATAAGCTCACTCATGGAGGGTTCTGCATCAGTTTATGATTGACCATGCGGCCTGCTGCGGGCAATGTTGCTCAGGTTCCGGCCAGCGTAGTGCCTGCTGCCATTAGCCAGCGGTCGGTGATTTCGTGGGCCGGGGTCTGCGGGTGGGCGTGACGGATGGCGGCAGCGATCAATCCCACAAACATCGGCTGCGGTTGCAGCGGCCTGCTGGTGAGTTCGGGGTGGAACTGGGCGGCGATGAAGTAGGGGTGCATGTGGCCGGGCAATTCCATAATCTGCATGATCGGATGGATGGGATGTCGCCCTGAAAACACCATCCCTTTATCCTCAAGTTTTGTGATCTGCGAGGGATTGACTTCGTAACGATGCCGGAACCTTTCACGAATCGTGAACTCCTCGGAGCCGATGCCCCCGGTATCCAGGCGGTGTTCAACAAACAGAAACGATGCCAGGGTGTGAGGCTTGACGAGTACATCCTGCCCGCCCAGGCGCATGTTGCCGCCCAAGCCTTCGATGGCTTTCTGCTCCGGCAAAAGGTCGATCACCGGATACGGCGTCTGCGGATCCACTTCCGTGGTGTTGGCCCCGGACAGCAGACTCACATGACGGGCGAATTCAATCACCGCCATCTGAAATCCGAAGCAGAATGCCCAGAAAAGGAATTTTATTCTCACGGCAATGACGGATGCAGGCGATTTTCCCCTCCGTGCCACGGGAGCCGAAGCCCCCCGGAACGATCACCCCATCCAGCCCTTCGAGCATGCGCGGGGCCTGCAACGGGTCCATGCTGATGGTGTCGATCCATTTGATGTTCACATCAGCGGAAAGGTGCGTGCCAGCATGTTCCAATGCCTTGTCGATCGAGGCGTAGGCATCGCGCAAGGCGGCATACTTGCCGGTGATGCCCACCTGCACGGCGAATTTTTTGCGGGCGGTGATGCGGTCACAAACCTCGCCAAAGCTCACGCTGCTGATCCTCGTGAAGCTGATTCACCCGTTCATGCAGATTCAAAATGGTGAGCACCTCCCGGTCCAGCCCGCTTTCACGCAGCGAATCGGGAATGGTGTAAATGCTGGTGCGGTCGTGCATGCTCACCACCCGGCGCAGCGGCACGTTGCTGAACATGGCGATCTTCTGCATCACCGTGGGGGTCACCGGGTTCTTGGCCCGGCAGGCGATGATGTTGGGCTGGATGCCTGCTTCGAGTAATTTTTTCAAACCAAGCTGGGCGGCCTTGGACTTCTGCTCCCCCAGAGCCTGTGGCTCGATCACATACGTCAGGGCCACGAAGCAGACGCTGCCGGGTTCCTCTTCAAAGGCAAGTTCGCGAAGGGCTTCGATATAAAACCCGTTTTCATAATCGCCCACGGTTCCGCCAACTTCGACAAACACCACATCTGCGTTTTGCTTGACCGCCAGTTCGCGCAGCATGTATTTCACTTCACCGGTGACATGCGGAATCATCTGCACATCCCGACCCAGGTACCCGCCATGGCGTTCCTTGTCGAGCACACCTCTGAAAATCTGTCCGCTGGTGGTGTAGTTGTCGCGGGTCAGATTCTGATCCAGCAGGCGCTCGTAGGTGCCCAGGTCCATGTCTGTTTCCAGACCATCGTCGAGCACGAACACTTCCCCGTGGCGATAGGGGTTGAGCGTGCCCGAATCAATGTTGAGGTAGCCCTCCATTTTGATGGGGGCGATGGACAGACCTTTATCTTTGAGAAGCTTGGCAAGAGAACTGGAGAAAATGCCTTTACCGAGTCCTGACATCACCGTGCCAAAGACAGCCACATAGCGGTGCCGCCCCTTGACATACCCGGGGGGTACAGGGTTGAAAAACTCGCTTTCCTGAGACTTGGAGCCTGCGGAGATGAGCAATTCCTGCGTGCTGTTGGATTCGTTGGGCATGTCCTACCGTACCGCGCCAGCGGGGATGATTCAAGCGCGTTGTCAATGACTGTCGCTATAAACCCCGCGCCAGAACGTCACCCATTCTGCCCCCGAGTTGCTGCTTGCCCAGTTGGTTTGCCACCAGCTCTCGACCTGCCTGGCCCATGGCCTGTAAATCGTGGGTCGGAGTTTGTGCCAGAGCAAGCATCTTTTGCACACAGCCTTCCACATCCCCGTGCCGCACCTGCCAACCCAGCTTGTGGTCAGTGATTAATTCACTGATATGTGAAGGCTCCGGCCCACAAAACAATATCGGTCGTGCCACCGCCAAGGCCCCATACACCTTGCAGGGATGAATGATGCCCACCATGTTGTCGCCGAGTGTGACCATATGCACATCCGCCGCAGACAATGAATACCGCAACTGTTCCAACGGCTGATAGGGCAGCAGTGTAATGTTGGTCGGTTTATGCTCCCTTGAGTACCGCCTCCACTTCTCTGCGTCCCAACCCTCCCCCGATGAACATGAAGTGGATTCCGGGTGATCGCGTAATTTCATTGCCGCCTGTAAAAGCGTTGATAACGGGGAAGCCACACTCATGTTTCCGCTATACATGAATACAAACTTATTCAGCAAGCCATGAGCCTTGCGAAAAGGATTAAGCTCATGAGCCACCGGGTCCAGGTGTGTTTCCAGCGGCCAGGTTGGCAGCACGGTGATTTTGCTCGGAATGTTCAGCTTGGCATTGACTCGCTCTGCCATGAAACGATCCAGCACGATTACGTCTGCTGCGCTGCGATAGAGTCTGCGGTTGAGCCAGTCGAACATTTTCACTGGTAGCGAGCCAGCCCGGACTTTGCCCATCGCCACTGCCTGATCGGGGTTTAAATCCATCAGCCAGAACTTGATCGGGATTCGTCGTACCGCATGAATCACCAGTGCCGCCAGCGCTGCCATTGGGGGCGAAGTGCTGATCATCACTCCCGCTAGTTTGCCGATGCTCAGCCCTCGCAAGGTGGCCTGAAATAAAAACGCAAACTGTCCAATTAATCGCGTAGCAATGGTTTTTTTTCCGGTGGAAGAAAACCCTACTCTGTGAATGTTCACCCCATCACGGATTTCATGCTTGGCAAAACGCTGAGTCGGATCGTCATAACCCCGGTCACTGGTAATGACAGTGACCGCAAACCCGCGCTCCACCATGGCCACCGCTACATCGTGCAAGTACTGCCCCACTGCCGCCGGGTCCGGCAGATATACCTGACTAATGACCAGTAGTGTTTTTTCGCGCATGAATCAGCCTTCATATTTAAAACCGGCTTGCACGGGACATTTTGTCCGCCATCTCCGCAATGATCTGCGGCAAGGTATAAGTCAGTTTCCAGTCCGGGTAATGAGCCTGAAGTTTACGCAAATCCGAGTAATAGCAAATGTGATCGCCGATGCGGTTCTGTTCCTGATACACCAGTTGCGGACGCCTGCCTGTCTGCTTATCAATCATCTCCACGCATTCAAGCAGACTGGCCGCATTGCCTTTACCACCGCCCAGGTTGTACACCTCACCGGGACGCGGTTTCTGAGCAAACTTCCAGAAAGCCTCGATCACATCGTGGCTGTGAATCTGATCACGCACCTGCTTGCCCTTGTACCCGAACACGGTGTACGTCCCCTGACGCATGGCCACGCTCATCAGGTAATTGAGGAATCCGTGCAATTCCACGCCGGAATGATGCGGGCCGGTCAGACACCCACCACGAAAGACCCCGGTCTTCATGCCGAAGTATCGCCCATATTCCTGCACCATCACATCCGCAGCCAGTTTGGAAACCCCAAAAAGCGAATGCAGACATTGATCGACAGGAAAATCCTCCGCGATGCCATGTTCATACCTTGCGTCAGCGTAATCCCAGCGGGTGTCCAGTTCCTTGAGGGGAATGTGATTGGGGCCATCGCCATAGACCTTGTTGGTGCTCATGTAAATGAACACCGCCTCCGGGCAGTGCTGCCGGCAGGCTTCGAGAAGGTTCAGCGTACCTCCCGCATTGACATCAAAATCATCCAGCGGACGCTTGGCTGCCAGATCATGGCTGGGCTGGGCGGCTGCGTGAATGATCAGGTCAAACGTGCGCCGAGTGAACAACGTATCCATCGCCTGACGATCACGAATGTCCAGTGTCTGATGTTGAAAGTTTTTGCACTCGGAAAGCAATCGCTGCTGGTTCCAGGTTGTGTCGCCTTTGGGGCCGAAAAAGTCGGCTCGCATGTTGTTGTCCACCCCGGTGACAGCAAATCCCATGCGGTCAAAATAAACCACTGCTTCCGAACCGATAAGTCCGCTGCTGCCGGTGATGAGAAGTTGCATCCGAGCACTCCCTTTTGGACTGCGCTCACTTCCGAGACGAAAGTGGTACTTTATCAACTCAACCACTGGTATCATAAAACCATGACCGAACCCGATGCTCACCACGACTCTTCCGCCGCAGGCTCCCGCATCATTTTTCATCAGTTGGAACGCTGTCAATCGTACCCGTACCCTTTGAGTTTTTATGTCCGCCGAGCCTTGTGGGAATGGGTCCAACGGCTCATGATCCGGTTCAGCCCCCGACGTGCCCATGGCTGGCGAAGACTCTGGTTGCGATTGTTTGGTGCCAAGCTCGATTCTATCAGCGGCACCAAGGCCAGTACTTTCGTGCAACATCCCTGGCTGCTCACGATGGGCAGGTACTCGATGCTCAGCGATGGCGTGGTGGTGTACAACCTTGGCCAGGTGACCATCGGCGAGCAAACCGTGGTCTCACAGGATGTTTACCTGTGTGCAGGCACACATGATTACACCCAGCCGGATTTGCCGCTGATACGCTCGACCATCACCATAGGCTCGGGGGTATGGCTCTGTGCCGGGGCATTCATCGGTCCGGGGGTCACCATTGGCGACAATTCCATCGTCGGTGCCCGGGCGGTGGTGATGAAGGATGTCCCCCCCGGTGTCATCGTGGCGGGTAACCCGGCCCGCATCATTAAAAATCGCCCTATGAACTCAGTACAATAACGAGGGTGACCGATACATGAGCAGCCTGTTTTGCTTAGATTTATTCGAATGAGAAAGACATGGTCCACA
>JAAUTM010000130.1 GCA_012031455.1 Phycisphaerales bacterium | reverse complement strand
CCCGGGCAAAACGCCACGACCTTGCAAGTGGCATGCTCGGTGGTCGCTGCTGCCAAGTGGATGACGGAGAATCCAGCCAGGGGTGTCGCAGTTGCCCGATGCGTTGCCTTATGAGTACATCTTGAAGATCGCCAAACCTTACCTTGGGCCTTACATGAACGAAGCAGTGGACTGGACCCCTCTGGACCGCTGGCCGACACCATTCATCGGCTTCGGTGCCGCCCCCAAACCCACGCCGGAGGATGCCTGGCAGTTCAACACGTTTCTGGCACGGATGGGGTGAGGATGTAAGAAGTGGTCAAGTGACGAAGGGTGGGTCAAGGACGCCACTGGCTTCTTGTCCGTCATCAGCACACGGCGACCAGGTGCTGGTTGTCATAGATGATTGAATTAGATCAAAGCCCCGCATTGGCATACGGGGCTTCGATATTCCATTAATAAGCCATCATCCGCGCAGCATGTGATCCAACGGGAATGGCGCTCGCGACAACGGGCGCAGCACCAGTTGCAACAATGACAGTTCATGATCATCACCGGCGATGCGGTTGGTGCGTATCAGCCCGCAACCTCGGCAACGGTGGATCAACGCCCATTCCCCATCACCACGCACCTCGATGCCAATGGGTTCCATCGGGCTTCGGCAGGCACACTGCCGATCCCCCGCCTGTTCATCAAGATGGCGCGACCATAAGCAATAGGGACAATGGTTGCGATGACGGGTCCCGTAGGATTGTAACGAAACCCATTGGCGGCAACGGACACAGTTAAAACCTTTCTCGGAGTCGGAACGAGACTGAGTCATGGTTGGTTCATTTCACGAAATCACCTCCGTCGTATTGAACGGAGGGGGATCAAACACAATGTCATGGAACGATCGCCGGCGTGATGACACCGACGCAAGGGCGTGAACAAGGGGTTGCAAGTCGGATGGGTTTCCGTCAGGGCGTAGAAAGGCAACGAGAAGGCACTGGCTAAGAGCGCAACATAGCGTTGCAAGATACCAGATGCGTATCGCCCAGCGACGGATTTTTAAGCAAGGGTTGACATCCAAAACAATTTACGATGCGAACTTGCCGCTGTCAATCTGTAACTTAAATACAACCCCATTGGTGCTCAATCTGTAACGATTACAACGGCTGGGGAATCCATTTTTGCATAGCTTGACAGCTTGGGGGCAAGCCTTGTTCACCTTCATCTCGCCTGCAACCGAATCTACAACGGTACTGTTCCTGCGCGAGAAGTAGCCTTGACCACTCCATTAACAAACACGCCGTTGCCTCATGGGATAGAGCCCAAGGCTGCGCTATCGCAAATTGAACCTGCGGGTTCGATGCCCGGAGGTTTCTCCATGTGGACGCAATTGGCAAGGCATGGTCTAAGTCGGCTCCCGGGTCAGCGTCGCCAACAGAGATGGTTACGGTATCCGGCATGGTTGCGTTGGACCTGGGGCCACACTTTGCTGGCACTGGGTTACATCCTTTACGTCCTGCCCAGTCTGCTGCTGGCAACGGTGCCCGACCGTGTATCGATATGGTGGGTATTGGTGGGGTTGCTGCTGGCGGGGGTCATATTGACCAGGGTCATCATCAACCGAAGGCGGGAGGCGGAGATTCTCCTCGTGAATCAGCAACGGCTGCACACGATACTGATGCAGACTAACGCCGGGGGTGGTGGCTGCCTGGCCGGATGGCCAGATGTTCCTGACCAATCGCCGGGCTTGTGAAATTTTGGGCACTTCTGAGGAAGACCTCATCGGGATGAAAGCGACCGATTCGTCCTGGGGCCTGGTGGATGAAAATGAAGTCTCCTTGCCGTTGGAAGAATATCCGATCAACAAGGTGGTCCAAGGGAAACAGTCGCTGCGGGAACAAGTGATTGGTGTGAAAATTGCCGACCGCAGGGAACGTACCTGGTTGTCGGTGAATGCCGACCCGGTACTGAATGAAGACGGCTCCCTGCAATACATCATTCTGACGCTGGATGACATCACCCGTCGCAGGCGGGACGAGCAAAGTTTGCGCAAAATGGCCATGACGGATCGCCTGACCGATCTGCCCAACCGGGAGGAATTCCGTAAACGGGTGGAGCAGGCATTGCAGAGAAAGCATGCGGATAATAGCTATCACTATGCCGTGATGTTTCTGGACTCCGACCGTTTCAAGCTCATCAACGACAGTCTGGGACATCTGGTTGGGGATCGCCTGCTGATCGCGCTCTCACGCAGGCTGGTAGGTGGCCTCAAGCACTATGCCCGCGAGGGCAAGTACAAGGATGCCCTGGCAGCAAGGCATGGCGGAGATGAGTTCCTTGTGTTGCTCGAGGGCATGGAGGATCACAAGGTTGCGGTGTGGGTGGCACAACAATTGCAGAAGGACCTTGCACAGCCCTATTTTATTCTGGGTCACGAAGTCTATACAGCCGTATCGATCGGCATCACCACGTGCCAATCCCATCATATCCATGCGGATGAAGTGATACGGGATGCCGACACCGCCATGTACCGCGCCAAACAAAACAGTGAAGGCCGGGGATGCGTTCTTTTTGACCAGCATATGCATGATGATGCGCGACGCCGGTTGGCTATTGAGAACGATCTGAGACGGGCGATTGAACGGCAACAGCTCTATCTCGAATACCAGCCGCTGGTGAATCTGCAGACGGGCGGGCCTGCTGGCTTCGAAGCCCTCTTGCGCTGGCAACATCCTCAACAGGGACGTATCAGCCCCGAACATTTTATCCCCATCGCTGAGGAAACCGGGATGATCCGGCCCATCGGTGCCTGGGTGCTTCAGGAAGCGACCCGGCAGATGGCTCAGTGGCAGTCACAGCTGCGCTTCAGCGGGCCCTTGCAGATCAACATCAACGTATCCCGCAAGCAGCTTGAACCGCAGGCCATGCTCCCGCAGACGGTGAGTAAGATTCTCGATAAGACCGGACTGGACCCCCGCAGTCTGCATCTGGAAATCACCGAGAACAGCCTGATGGAAAATGTTCCGACCCTTCTGCAAACGCTGGAGGATTTGCGCAACATGAAGGTCCGGCTGGAACTGGATGACTTTGGCACCGGTTACTCCTCGCTATCGTGCCTGCACCGGATTCCACTTCATGGATTGAAAATCGACCGCTCGTTCGTAGTCAACATGGTGAGTCGGCCGGAATATGCTTCCACCATGAGGGCCATTGTCACCCTGGCGCGTGATCTGGGAATACGCGCCACGGTCGAAGGACTTGAAACACAACATCAGTATGACCGTATTCGGGAAAACCGGGCCGACCTGGCGCAGGGTTATCTCATCTCAAGGCCCATGAGCGCCAGCCGCGCCACACAATGGCTTGAAGGCAACAGGCAATTGGCCGCAGCCTGAACATGTTGCGCAAAGTTCAGCGACGCGCCGCAGGTTCGAAGCGGTATCACGTGGACTTTGTTTAGCGACGCGCCACAGGTGCAAAGCGAAATTGCACGTGCTTTGTTTAGCGATGCACCGCAGGTGCGCGCCAAGTGAATTCGACGCGACAATCAATCTTTCACACCACAATCACCTTGGCCGGTGGGATACCGTTGAAGGTGAGCGATGAGGCGCATGAGTACGCTCCGATATTGGCGACGTACACCACGTTTCCCACATCCAGCTCCGGCAACTCCTCCGACAGAGAAATAGTGTCAAAGGAATCACAGGTCGGACCTGCCACGATCGACAAAACTTCTGCGTTTTCACAAGGGTCCGCAGTTCATACTTGGCATGGTCAAAAACAATACCGGAGAAATCGCCGTACACCCCATCATCCAGGTAATAGTAATTTTTATTATTGCGGATGCTGCGTCCGACCACCCGGCAAATGAGCATGCCCGCAGGTCCGCAAAGTGCCCTGCCCGGCTCAGCGATCAGATCGATCGGTTTGGGAAACAATCGGTCAAGTTCGCGGCGCATCTGACGACCAAACGTTTCAATGTCGATGGTGTCAGTTTTGAAGTGCCTGATGGGAAAGCCCCCGCCAATGTCGATCATTTTCAGATCAAGCCCCCGGCTGCGGGCATCATCGACAATCCCTGCCACCACCTCGAAAGCACGCTGATAATTTTCATAATGTGTGCACTGGCTGCCCACATGAAACGACACGCCCTCAGGCCTCAAACCCAATTGCTTGGCCTTGACGAGCATCGGAACGATCAGGTCGGCATCGGACCCGAATTTGAGAGACAATTCAACCTGTGAGCCGACGTTGGCGACCTTCAGCCGGGCCAGCACTTTCGACCCCGGAGCGTGCTTGGCGATCTTGTAAAGCTCCGGCTCATTGTCGAAGGTCATGAGGTCGATTTTTGCCTTGCGGGCAAATTCCAGGGCTTCAGGACGCTTGACCGTATTGGCGAAAATAATGCGCGAAGGTTCAACCCCCTGCATCAGCACATGGCGCATTTCGCCTTCGCTGGCACAGTCGTAGCAACCGCCAAGGTCACGGAATGTTTTGATGATGTCCGGGTGCGGGTTGGCTTTGATGGCGTAATAGAGCCGTACCCGTGGGAGCAGTCGGCGAAAACTGTTTGTATTCTTCGATGAGCTTATTGCGGTCAATGACCATCAGCGGCGAACCATGACGTTTGACCAGCTCGCGTATGCGCTTGGGCAGACTCAGCTTCATCACCGAAGCTGGTGTTTTATGAACCTCGGCTGGCACCCACTGCGCCGGATTGAGTACCGGTTGTGTGCCCCAGATCGGTGCCCGCTCGACGACGGACTTCACCTTCCCCTGTGCTTCCAATGTCTTCAATGCGATTTACCCCTTGCTGCCCGGTGCGATTGTGCTGAATCGTAGTCACTCCTGCGCCTGCGCCAAGTGATTTAATGTAATTGTTGAAAGGTTGTAGCAATCTCTCTTTCAATTCTTCCGATCCAGAAGCCGGTAAGAAATCGCCTCTGCCACATGATGGGCAGCCACCTGTTCACAATCCTCAAGGTCGGCAATGGTGCGCGCAACCCGGCGGATTTTGTCATACGCCCTTGCAGACAACCCCAGCTCCGACATCGCTGACTTGATGAGCTGCTTACCCGCTTCATCCAGAGATGCAAGTTTATCCAGCTCTCTGCCGGTGAGTGCGCTGTTGGGTTTGAAATGCTCGCCATAACGTTGCATCTGGCGTTTGCGTGCAGCCATCACCGCCAGCCGCATGGTCTGGGAATCAGTACCCCGTGCGGCATCGGACAACTGTCGATACGCCACCGCAGGCACTTCCACATGAATATCAATGCGATCAATAATCGGCCCGCTGATCTTGGAAAGATACCGGTCCATGGTGCGCTGGCCCACTTCGTCCACGGGCTTGTCCCCCTTGGGTGTGGGGTTCATGGCTGCCACCAGCATGAACCTTGCGGGAAATCTCAACGAACTATGGGCACGAGCGATGGTGACCACGCCATCTTCCATCGGTTGGCGCAGGGTTTCAATCACCTGCCGAGGAAACTCGGGCAT
>JAAUTM010000129.1 GCA_012031455.1 Phycisphaerales bacterium | reverse complement strand
GGCCCACCCGTTAACTCAAAACGCCGTCGAGAGACCTCGGCGGCGTTGTTGCTTTCTACGCACTGTCGGCCAAGGGTTTACACACGTCTTCCATCTCGCCTGGTCTCGGTGCGGCACGAGAGGCCATAACCGGAGCATCGAACCCGGACCGTGATTGGGTGCGTTTTGGCAAAAAGTCTCTTAACCCGCCAGAGACTCGGAGGCACGGGTTATGAGGGGGTTGGATTCACTCAGGATGCAGCCCAATACAGAAAATCGACTTTGCGGTTATCACGCGCGGGACCATAAGCATGCAAACGCATAGGTAACCAATGGGGGTGGAAGCCTCAAGCCGCCTGCCATTGGAGCCAGCCATGATCTCAACGTGTGATCCGCAGTCCATGACCGCCGACGAGCGCCGTTTGGAGGTTGCCAGCATCCTGGCCACCGGGCTATTGCGTCGCATCCGGGCGATCCAATCGATGCCATCTGATTCCGTCAAAACATCATCGCCCCAGCCGCAAATTGGACTTGATCTTTCGGCAAAAACGAGGCTCACTGTGGCTTAGCGCCTCCCGGAAGTTCCGGTGAACAGGACGCGTCTTGCAGCCGCATGCATAAGGAGCCACATGGATGAACGACATCGCCACCGAACTTGCCGCTCTGGACCCCATGACGACCAGTGAACTGGCCGAGCGTTATCAACAACTGTATGGCCAGCCCTGTCGCACCCGTCACCGGGCGTACCTCATCCGCAAGATCGCCTGGCGTATCCAGGCCAACGCCGAAGGTGACATGGCCATGCGTGCCCAGCGTATCCGGGAACGAGCGGCCGAACTTGCTGACGATGCCGATGTGCGTGTCATGGCTCCCAGAACCATGATCTGCCCGCCACAGGTGGGGGACTCGGCGACGTTCACCCGGTCCGTATCCCGGGGTGATCATTCCACTGATCCGCGACTGCCTCCACCAGGTTCAGCCATCGTTCGCCATTACAAAGGCCGCACCATCCGGGCGGTGGTGCTGGAGGATGGCCAGGGCTTTGAATTCGAGGGTGAGCGGTTCCGCACCCTGACGGCATTGGCTAAGAATGTTACTGGCGGCCACATGAACGGGTTTCGCTTCTTCGGCCTTGGAGTCCAGCCATGAGAAAGAGCCGAGCCAACCGAACCACAGCGCCAACCAAGCCCACCACCCGATGTGCCATCTACACCCGCAAGTCCAGTGAAGAGGGACTGGACCAGGAATACAACAGTCTCGACGCCCAGCGCGATGCTGCCGAGGCATTTATCATCAGCCAGAAAGCGGAAGGGTGGACGGTGCTGCCCGAGCGCTACGACGACGGTGGTTACTCCGGCGGCAGCATGGAACGCCCGGCGCTGGAGCGACTCCTGCGGGACATTGATACCGGGGGTATTGACTGCGTGGTGGTTTACAAGGTGGACCGCCTCTCCCGCTCGCTGATGGACTTTGCCCGCATCATGCAGGTGTTCGAAGCTAAACAGGTGTCGTTTGTGTCGGTGACCCAGCAGTTCAACACCACCCACTCCATGGGCCGATTGACGTTGAACATTCTGCTCTCGTTTGCCCAGTTCGAACGGGAGATCATCGGGGAACGGATCCGTGACAAGCTTGCCGCCCAGGCCCGCAAGGGTAAATGGACCGGCGGGGCACCCGTGCTGGGATACGATGTGGATCGATCCGGTCCCAGTCCGCGCCTGGTGATCAACGCCAGAGAGGCAGCGCGAGTTCGAGATATCTTCCGTATGTACCTGGAGGAAGCGGCACTCCTGCCGGTGGTCAAGGAACTGGCACATCGCGGCTGGATCAACAAGCAGCGTGTGACTAAGAAAGGCCAGCACCTGGGCGGGCGTTCGTTCGACAAGTCGACGTTGTATCAATTGCTCACCAACCCGATCTACACCGGGAAGATGCGTTACAAAGATGAACTCCACGCCGGAGAGCACGAACCGATCATCAATCCCGCAGTGTTTGATCAAGTGCAGCAGCAACTCAAGCAGAATAGTCGGACCGGCGGCGCAGAGGTTCGCAATAAATATGGGGCACTCTTACGCGGACTACTCCGTTGCAAATGCTGCGGCACCGCCATGTCACACACCTTTAACAGTGGCCGAGGCCGAACGTTTTACCGCTATTACCGTTGCACCCACGCCATCAAGAACGGTAGCGACGTTTGCTCCTCCGGCATGCTGCCTGCTGGCGAGATCGAGCGCGTGGTCGTCGACGAGGTGCGAGGCCTGGCCAAAGATGAGGTTCTGCTGGCCCGTGTGATCAACGACGCCCAGGTTGTGATTGAGGGCGAACTAGTAGCCGCCCGGCGTGACCTGGACGACCTGCGTCAGGAGCGGGAACGTCACCACCGAGAGTTGCAACAACTCACCACCAGTGGCAAGTCATCGGCTGATGTGACCGAGCGTCTGGCCGATTTGCAAACCAGGTTACTGGCATCGGACCAGCGCCTGCCCGACCTCAATGCACGGATATTGGCATTGGAGGGCCAGACAATCAGTCAGGTTCAAGCTCGTGCGGTGTTTGCCGATTTCGATAGTCTCTGGCAAAGCCTGATCCCACGCGAACAGGCTCGCTTGCTGAAGTTGCTCATCTCGGCAGTGGAATACGATGGCGATGCGGGAACCGTATCGGTGACGTTCCGGCCCACAAGCATCCGCTCGCTGATAAACCGCAAAATGGAGAAGGCGGCATGACCACGGTCACAAAGCAGATTCATTTTGACATGAAGGCGCGGCGGAAGATCGCTATGCCCGGCCCGGCACCCGAACCTGTAGCGCCCATGGGTCGCATCCCCCGTGTGTCCAAACTCATGGCTCTGGCGATCCGATTTGACCAGTTACTCTTAAATGGTCAGGTCGCCGACCAGTCGGAACTGGCCCGCCTGGCCCACATCACCCAGCCGCGCATGACGCAGATCATGAACCTGTTGCACCTGGCACCGGACATTCAGGAGCAGTTGTTGAACCTACCGCCGGTCAAGGCCGGGGACGATCCGATCACCGAACGGGATCTGCGGGCGATTACCCGGATGCGGGACTGGCGGAAGCAGAGAAAGGGGTGGGCGCGATTCGATGCTTCAATCACTTGAACCTTATCACGCCATACTTGCCATAGCCCAGCCCCTCCAGGTTCTGGTGGATGCGGCGTCAGCGGCAAAACGATCATCTTGGGCATCTTCAAATGCCGCAGCCCATCTATCCTTTGCGCTTGCCGCGCTGACAGGCTGCGATCCGCATGTGATTGGTTCGCTTGCGATAGGTCAGCATTTCCTGGGCCAATTCTTCAAGGCTTTTCCCCTCCGCCCGCGCCTGCTGGCGCAGTTCCTCAATCACATGATCCGGCAACATCGCTGGTGTAAACGACACGCTCATACCTTCTACGGCTTTGGCGCAAATCGGGCAGATCTGCTGGCCTGCGGAGCGTGCGGTTGCCAGGTTGGTCCAGGTCGCCGAGGTGGTCGTGGATCTCCGCAGTGGGCGGCCAGCCTCACATGACACCCTGATCATCGGTGGTTATGGCGGCGACGACATGCCGCTGATTATGCAATGTAAATACCCCGCAAGGGACTTGCTCCGGGGGTCCCGGCCAGATCATCGCTGTACGCATTACTCCTCCAATCCCAACTCGCGGCGTTTGTTTAATACCCGCTGATCCAGAGCTTCTTCTTCAGTTTTATCCGTTGCCAGCCGACGCTGCTGATCACGCCAGAGGGAAAAGGATCCCGGCTCGATCCGCCGCATCCTTCCTTCCCCCAGTGCTGTGAATTTACCACGGTCCGCAGCACGGCTGACCTGGGCCTTGGCCAGTTCCAAGTTCAAACCATCGCAGTCATCAAGGCGCAGCCTGGCCGCATCAGTCACGGTCAACCATTCCTGGATGTCGGCTTCCTGGACACGTGTCAGGGTGACCGTGAGGCGATGCGTTTTTGAGCGCCTGCCAGCTGGATGCCGGGGCCCAGTAGGGTACGGCCGTCTTCTCATCCACCAATTCCACGCATACCAGCGGTACGGTTGTGTATTGTCTGTGGCTCATCATTTTCCCCGCTCATGGGCTCACCCTGCACACGCCTGCGATGGTTCCGTGTTTGTGCAGCCACTGATCAGCTGCCTCCCCTCGCAGGTATTCCGGTCCCGACACCACCGCGCCAGCCGGGAATCCCTGGGGCGTTGCGGTCTCGATCCAATGCATCACATGTCCGCAGAAATCGCACCAGCAGGAGCGGCGCACCACCGCCCGATCCTCCTGGCATTGAGCTAATTCACTGACCACCCCACTGGGCGCGATGATCGTGGCGCAGATGCGGCACTGGGCACCGACATGACTGGTCGACGCGACGATGGCGCCATTGTCATGGTGCCATCGCAGCCCAGGCGCATCAGTGCCAGATTGCCGCCCTGGGCCAACAATTGCTGCTGAACATCGATGGCAAATGCCGCCGTGCGATTGGCCTCATCCTCGGCGGAAGCGATCGTGCCAAAGTGACGCTGCCAGGCGTGGGACAGCTCATGCAGCAAGGTCTCGTGACGCTGGCTCAACGGCAACGTGCCCGAAATCCATACCGTGCGGGTCTCCCATTCCCAGAGCCCTGCACAATCTTCACCGTTCTGGTCACAGAGCCGTTTTTCGCTGACGCGCACCCGGTAATGATAAGGTCCAACCCGAAATAACATGTTCTTTGCCTCCGAATAGGGGGGTATCGGAATACCGTACAATAACCTAACAGACCAGAGGGCGCTCTGCAAGAGCAAACTGCTTTGGCAACAAGTTTTCCACGCTTGCCGACTTGGATTCGCTGACCACCTTGGGTTTAGCAACACCTCTTCCTGCGCGTTGGTTGCGCGCCTGAGGAAAAATTCCTTCCATTTGCCCTAAAAACCCAGGTCACCCAGATTTTATAGTTGCGCGGTTGTAGCGGATCGCCCAATCCACTACATGCAACAACAAAATGTTTCACCGCTGTCTTCCCACCAAGCCCTCAGCCAGGCAATCGTTGGGAATCCTTTCACCATCACCCTCATTCGCGTCAAAGCCCGCCAGCTTTGTCGCCGCTCCGACTTTACCAGGGCGGATTACGACGAGTTGCGTCAGGGAATGCGCCTTTATCTCCTGCAGATGGCCCACCGGTTTGATCCTGCCCGGGGGAATGTCGAGGCCTTTGTCACCCAGATGATCAATACCTGGGTGGCGATGCAGTTGCGTTATCGCAATTGCCCCAAGCGGGGGGATACCTACAAGACGATCTCCATGGAACGTACCACAGCCGTGCACGAGGGCGACGACATCCGTCTAGGCAACTTACTGCTGGAAAAGACGGCGACCGGTTGACCCAAACCGACACTCGGTCAGCCACTGAGCAGTTTGAATTGCGTGAAGCGATCACCCACGCCATGGCACAGTTAAGTGCGGAGGATCGGGCGCTCCTGATCAGCGTGTCCGAAATCGGGATCAAGCCCACCGC
>JAAUTM010000128.1 GCA_012031455.1 Phycisphaerales bacterium | reverse complement strand
GCTCTTGCCCGCGGGGATCATCGGGTACACATGCTCGTGCTTCTCCACCAGTGCATCCATCACCACCGGCTCATCGCATTCCAGAAATTCCTTCATCCGCTCAGGCAGCTCGGCCTTGTTCGCACAGCGAATTCCCTTGCAGTGCATCGATTCAGCCAGCTTCACAAAATCCGGGTTGTGCATTTCCGTGTGGCTGTAACGCTCCTGATAGAACAGGTCCTGCCACTGTTTCACCATCCCCTGAAAATCATTGTTGAGGATCAGAATTTTGGCCGGGATACCGTACTGCGCTGCGGTGCACATTTCCATGCCTGTCATGCAGAACGAACCATCGCCATCGATATCAATCACCGGGTAGTTTCTGCCCCCGCGTTTCTCAGCTTCGATCATCAACGCCAGCTTGGCGCCGATGGATGCAGGCACACCGTAACCCATGGTGCCCAGACCACCGGAGGTGATCCACTGCCGGGGACGTGACCAGCGGTAGAACTGGGCTGCCCACATCTGATGCTGCCCCACACCCGTTGCGATCACCGCATCACCCTGAGTCTGACGATACAACTCCTCGATCACGGCCTGAGGCTTCATGTGTCCGGGCCGGGTGTCATCCTTGTATCGGAACGGGTGCTCGGTTTTCCACTGATTCACCTGATTCACCCATTCGCTGCGGTCGCGTCGTTCGATCATGGGCAGCAACAGTTCAAGGTTCTTCCGTGCATCGCCTTCCACTGCCACGGTGCAGGGAATGACTTTGTTGATCTGCTCGGGGGCGATGTCAAAGTGAATGATCCCGCCTCGACCTTCCCGTTCCGCCTGCCGTGCTGCCGGGGCAAATCGAGCCGGGTTGCCCGTCACCCGGTCATCAAACCTGGCGCCCACCGCAATGACCACATCCGCCTGATGCACCGCCCAGTTGGCGTAGGCTGACCCATGCATGCCCAGCATGTGCAAGGCAAGCTTGTCGTTTTCATCCACCGCACCCAGCCCCTGCAGCGTCGTCGTCACCGGGATCTGACCCATGGCCGCACAGGCTCGCAGCAGCTCATGTGCCCCCGAAAGAATCGCCCCCTGACCCACATAAAACACTGGACGCTTGGCCTGATTGATCAGCTCCGCAGCACGGGCCACTTCGCTCGATGCCGCCAGTTCACGAATGAAATATCCCGGGAGATTCGGCTCCACCCGCACCGCCTGCTGCAACTTGCTGGCGGTCACATCCTTGGGCAGGTCCACCAGCACCGGTCCGGGCCGGCCTGTGGTGGCAATGTGAAACGCCTCATTAATCCGTCGGGGCAGTTCCCGCACATCCTTCACCAGCACGTTCCACTTGGTGCACGACCGCGTGATCCCCGTCACATCCGCTTCCTGAAAAGCATCCGTCCCCACAGCGAACGTGGCCACCTGACCTGAAAACACCAGCAGCGGCGTGCCATCCATCAGTGCATCCTGCAACGGGGTCACCGTGTTGGTCGCACCCGGACCCGATGTCACCAGCACCACCCCCGGCTTGCCGCAGGCGCGTGCGTAACCCTCGGCCATGTGACCGGCCCCCTGCTCATGCCGGCTTAAAATAAACTTGAACTGCTTGCTCCCGTGAATCGCATCGAACACCGGCAGAATCGCTCCGCCGGGGTAACCGAACACGGCTTCCACCCCATGTTCACCCATCATCTGGTGAAAAATCTGTGCCCCGGTCATACCCTGATACTTGTCCGTCAATGGGCCTGTGCCAGCGGTGGTGATGGTCCCTGCGGATAAAGTTTTGGTCTTGGTGGTCATGTTCATTTCCTTGAAGATTGTCCGTGCCCGGCGGGCACAGCCTGTTCATTGTAGTGCGTGATGGATGAAACCGATTCCCGATCTGAACCAGATTGACATATCTGGATTGCAGTCGCTGCCTGTTGCGGGGGGATGAATGATGTTGGTTACGGATTGGGAGGCAGGGGTGTCACCGGATGGGTGATTTGGCCGCCTCCATCAAGGGAGGTGCGGGTCATCCGCTCAGCTAACGACGACCACCGGCACCAGCAAGGTGCTGCGGTCAACCAGCCGACGTGATGCAGGCAATGCGGAATCCATAGGTTTATCAGTATATCGGCAATCCCCTGAGGCAGTCAAACCGATCTTTCGCCTTGAATCGTATTTTTGTTGTTCAAAGGAGACCACAAAAAGCTCTCTCTCCCCATGGGAGCGGCTAACGGGGTGCCACGCAGCGCCCCGAAGCGAAAGGCAGGGCGCTGTGGGTGAGGGTAGCGGAGGAAGGTGTGGCAGTAGATCAGGATAAGGTGGCAGGATAATTAATTACCTCTGACCGCCCCTTCACAAGCCAAATTTGAGCCGACCGATATATTCAACCTGACACCTTTATTTCCTCTTACCGGTTGACGATTTTACCGAAACCGGCAAATGGGTCATCAATGGTGATACGTCCGACTTCCGTGTCGCCGATGCCGCTGTAAAGGTCAACCTTGCCGTCTGGGCGGGTCACAATGCCAGCGGTGAAAACGCAATCAACCAGTTCGGGCTTTTTCGCAGGGCCATTGGGATAACAGGGTCGGGTTCCGATGATCTTTTCATCCACCACCTGATGTTTGACCGGATCGAACACGAAACTGACGTTCAGATAGGTTGAAATCTTCTGGTTGTCCACGAAATGGTTGTAGGACTTGTGGCCGATGATGCCGATCAGTCCACTGTCCAAAAGATACGCCTGATTGCAGCCGCCCCATTCCTTTTCATCGAATAAGCCTGGGATATACGGGGCGTTTTCAATCACATCGGCGGTCAGTTCGCTGAGGTTGTTGATGACCGCAAAGCCGATTTGCGACTCACAGCCGAATTTTTTAAGGATTTCCTCCGACCGGGGTCTGGAGAAGACGCCGATGCGTCCGTCGGCCAGTTCGACCAGCCGGATATCCTTCATGTAATCCGGCCCGGTGGTGAAGTAAACCAGATCGTGGATGTCCGCACCCTTGTAGAAATAGCCGTAGTACGTGTCGATCTGCCCGACTTTGTAGCGGACGTGGGTTCCGCCCAGGACCAGTTGTCCACGGATGATGCTGACGTAGGGGTCCTCCATTGATAGATCATCGAGTCGGGGACCAGCGACCATTGATCCGGACCGGAATTTTCAAACAGGCGGACCCAGGATCGGGCCCATTCGCTTCTTCGTTCCACCCGGCCAAAGATGTAATGTTTCCCCTGCCAGTGAAAGGGGATGCAACTGTTATACACATCGAAGCCCTCGACCCCTCGGAACTGGAGCTTGACGCTTTCGTGGATGCATTTTCCGATTCATACTTGTGTCGTCGTTGTGACAGATTCATTATTCATTTCCATGAGCAAGAGGAACCATCGGGTTACGATCCGACGGGCTGAAAACGGGGACAATCTTACCTAACAAAAACTTCCTGATGAAACACCTCATACTGAGCAGTGCCTCGGTTGCACTTGGTCGCACAGGTCACCAACGAAGGCACGTAGAATACGGAGGATAAGGCGGGATTACAACCACGATGGTCGGGGGTCAATCAATAAGAATGTCCCCCTTTTCAACCCAATCTGAAGGAATGCCCCCTATTCCCCTCCCTAACTTTTTTTCTGTCTGCGCCTTGACATATTCCGTTATGGGAATATATTACTTATATGGCACGAGCTGCGACCACCACTGATGTCTTTAACGCCATCGCCGAAAGCGTCCGCAGGGACATCCTCCATCTGCTGGCGCGTGGGGAACGGGCAGTCAATGACATTGTGCAGGCACTGGGACTCACCCAACCTCAGGTGTCCAAGCATCTGCGGGTGCTCCGAAAAGTCGGGCTCGTGGCAGTACGGGGAGACGGACGGCAGCGCTACTACCGACTCAATCCCACACCCCTGCGCGATGTTGCGGAGTGGGTGGAGAACTATCGCCAGTTCTGGGAACAGAGTTTCGACCGACTCGATGAATATCTGCACGAACTCCAACGAAAGGAACACCATGGCCCGGACAACCCTGAATCCTCAAGCCGTAGATAAACAGTGGACCCTCACGATTTCCCGCACATTCGATGCCCCGATCCAGCTGGTTTGGGATGCCTGGACCTGCCGCGAGCACCTTACTCGCTGGTTTTGTCCCAAGGATTTCAGCGTTTTGTCGTTCGAATCTGATCTCCGCGAAGGTGGCCAATGGCGATCTGTCATGCGCGGCCCTGATGGCAGTGAGTACATCCACTTTGGTACCTTCCGTGAAATCATGTCCCCCCACCGACTGGTTCTCACCCATGCCTGGGAACAAAATCATCAGGAACCCACGGCGGAAACGGTCATCACCGTAACGCTGGTTGAAAATGGCGGACGGACCACGATGAGCTTCGAACAAATTGGTTTGGCAACCGAGGCATCGCGTGACTCACATGGCGGAGGCTGGGGCGAAGCGTTCGACAACCTCGCAGCCCATGTGAAAGTCGATGGCGACGACGCTCAACGCATCCTGGTCATCAACCGTGTCTTCCACGCCCCACGTGAAAGGGGTGTGGAGGGCGTTACACGCAAACCGAGCAACTGGTCCAGTGGTACGGACCGCGCGGGTTCGCTGCGCGTATCGAACTCAATGAGCTCCGCCCCGGCGGTAAATGGCGTTACATCATGATCGGGGCTGATGGCACCGAGTATCCCTCCGAAGGTGTGTTCCGCGAAATCATTCCATTGCGTCGCCTGGTCACCACTGATGGCTTTGGTGATGACTACCGCAACGATCAACTCGGTGACTTGCCCCAGGGCATGATCGTTTCCATCAACTTTGAAGATCTGGACTATCTGCCAATCAATCCCGGTCGGCATATATCTCCAAGCGATACGCAGCCCAAGACTCGACTGATCGTGCGTATCGAACACCCCAGCGAAGAGGAACGACGCAAACACGAAGCCATGGGTGTGGTCACAGGATTCCACTCCATGCTCGACTGCCTGGATGACCACCTGCTGGCTCAGGATGATGCCAGGCAGATCGTTGTCAGCCGTGTGATCGATGCACCGGCGAATGTGGTGTTCGATGCGTGGTCCAGGCCTGAGTCCATCACTCACTGGTGGGGACCGCGAGGGTTCAAAACAACCACCCAACACATGGATTTCCGCAGCGGCGGATCGTGGCGATCCCGATCGATGAAGCGATGACGGCCACGGTCGCGCGGTATGCGGATCGAACCCCCGCCGGGCCGGGAACGGAAACGGGTGGCGCGGCAGGTTCTGGAGGGTGCGCGTCGAGCACCTGACCACATAGCCCACGCCATTGACGTCGATGATCGCGAACTCGTCGGCGAGCGCATCGACGATGCCTTTCAGCTTGCCGATCATGCGAAGCGTGCCAGCAGGGCGCGCTGCCCCCGATTTTGCGCATGGGTGATGGCGATCGCCAGCGCATCGGCGGCATCATCCGTCCCGGAACTCGGCCCTCGGCAGCAGCACCTTCACCATCATGCGGATCTGCGCCTTTTCCGCGTGGCCGCTGCCCACCACCGTCTTCTT
>JAAUTM010000127.1 GCA_012031455.1 Phycisphaerales bacterium | reverse complement strand
CAGGATTGGGCAGATGAACTGGGACGCCGTAATTCAATGGCGGGCGCTTTGACCGAGTTGCTGGAACGCTGGGCGCAAGCGAACGACAAGCCCATCGTGCTGCTGCTGGATGCCACCAACCTTGAACGCAATTTGTTTCTTGCCAGCCAGGTCATTGACTTAGGTTTGCCCACGGTGGCAGCCCTGAACATGATGGACTTGGCGCATCGGGATCACATCAAAATCGATGTCCCCGCACTGGCCCGGGAACTGGGTTGTGAGGTGATCCCGGTGTCGGCCCGCAGTGGCAGCGGGATTGAAGATTTACGCAAGGCCATGGCCAGTTTGGTAGGCGTTGTGAATGCGCCCAAGCCAGCCCCGCTGCATAGCTGTTCGACCTGCGGGGGTTGCCCGTTTCAGGCTCGTTATGACTGGGCTGAGGGAATCGGAAGCAGGGTGATCGGTTCGCCCCGCATGACTCATGGGCGCAAAACTGAAGCAGTGGATCGCTTTCTGACACACCCGGTGGTAGGGGTGCTGGCTTTCACGATGGTGATGTTCGCAGTGTTTGCGATGATTTACTGGATCGCGCAGTACCCGATGGACAGCATCGATGGGCTGTTTGCTTTTGCCGGTGGCAACGTAGGCTCGTGGATGGATGCTCTGGCTGCAGCGATTCCCGAAGGTGCCTTGCAGACGATCGTGGCCAATGATGTGAAGTCATTGCTGGTGGATGGCATCATCGGCGGAGTGGGGGGCGTGCTGATCTTCCTCCCGCAAATATGCATCCTGTTTTTCTTTTTATCGCTTTTAGAAGACACGGGCTATCTGGCGAGGGCGGCGTTCGTGATGGACAAACTCATGCGCAGCGTGGGGCTGCCCGGTAAAGCTTTTGTGCCGATGCTCTCGGCCCATGCCTGTGCGGTTCCAGCCATCATGGCAGCACGGGGAATTGAAGATCATCGTGATCGCATGGTGACGATCATGATTCTGCCGCTGATGACCTGTGCAGCCCGTATCCCTGTCTATGCGATGGTGGTGGCACTTATCTTCCCGCAGCAGCCGCTGACGGGTTCCTTGCTGTTCACCGGGGCGTATGTGCTGGGGATCGTGGCCGCATTGGCGATGGGGTTTGTGTTTAAGAAGACGCTGCTCAAGGGCGAGACTCGTCCACTGGTACTGGAATTACCCAGTTACAAGATGCCGAGCCTGCGGAGTGCGTTTTTGGTGATGCTGGACCGGGCGCTGGTGTTTGTGAAACAGGCTGGCACGGTCATTTTGATTGCCTCGGTGATTCTGTGGGCCTTGGCGAATTACCCCAAGAGCGATCCGCCAGTCACTGCGGTGGCGATTTCGATGCAGGCTCAGACCCTTGAGATGGCGGGGCAAACCGATGAAGCTCAGGCGTTACACGCGCAAGCGGACAAGCTCGCAGCCCAGCACACGCTGGCCAATTCGGTGGCTGGGCGACTGGGACACTTGATTGAGCCGGTGATCGCCCCCATTGGCTACGACTGGCAGATCGGCATCGGCATATTGAGTTCGTTTGCAGCACGGGAAGTTTTTGTGTCCACGCTGGCGATTGTGTATGGCGTCGGCGCTGATGCGGTGGATGAAGACCCGCAAGGTTTGTATGCCACCCTGCAAAGCGCCCAGCGAGCCGATGGCACACCAGTGTTCACCATGGCCACGGGGGTGTCGATTCTGGTGTTTTACGTGCTGGCGATGCAGTGTATTTCCACGCTGGCAATCGTAAAGCGGGAAACCGGGTCATGGAAGTGGCCTGCGTTCCAGTTCGCCTACATGACAGTGCTGGCTTACGGTGCAGCTTTGGTGGCGTATCAAGGCTTGCATTTGGCTGGGATTGCATGATGAGCTTGCATAAACAGCATGGCCGAAAACTTCATGGGCGGGTTATCACTTTTGCGACTTCTGGCATGCCGGGTTAAAGTTGCCTTTACAATGGTTTTACAACCCGGAGCCAACCCATGCAGGTGCTTAATTTTGGTTCGGTGAACATGGATGTGGTATTTCAGGTGGAACACATCGTCAGGCCGGGGGAGACGATCAGCAGCTACCAACGCAAGACCCATGCCGGGGGCAAAGGCGCCAATCAGTCGGTGGCTCTGGCACGGGCAGGGGTGAAGGTTTTTCACGCGGGGCGTGTGGGTAACGATGGACGCTGGCTGCTGGAAAAACTGGGGAATGAAGGGGTGGATGTGAAGTATCTGGAAGTGGGGGAGGACCCCACCGGGCAGGCGATGATTCAGGTTGATACACGCGGACAAAACAGCATCGTGCTCTTTGCCGGGGCCAATCGCAAGATCACGGATGTGCAGGCGCAGTACACGATCGAACACTTCAGCAGCGGGGATGTCTTGCTGCTGCAAAACGAAATCAACCGTGTCGATCACATCATGCGGGTGGGGAACAAGCGGGGGATGTCAATCTGTTTCAACCCGGCACCGATGGGCGCGGAGGTGATGAACTACCCCCTGGAACTGGTCAATCTGCTGGTGCTCAACGAGACTGAAGGTGCGGCATTAACTCGACGTGAGTCTCCTGCGGACATCATCAAGGAACTGCACCATCGCTACCCCAAAGCCGAGATCATTCTGACATTGGGTGAACAAGGTGTGAGGTATCAATCTCTGCAGGAGAAGCATGAAGTACCAGCGGTCAAGGTGCGGGCCATCGACACTACGGCTGCGGGAGATACGTTCATCGGCTATTACCTGGCTTGCCGTGGCAAAGGGATGAATGTCAATACCAGCTTGCGAGTGGCCTGTCAGGCATCCGCATTATGTGTGACCAAACCGGGAGCCATGGATTCCATTCCCCGCAAGATGGAAGTCAAGTCTTTTGTCAATGGATGAAATTACAGTGGGCCCTCTTAAAACCCCCTCTTCCCTTGGGAGAGGGTGGCCGAGTCCCTCCGGGGCGAGGCCGGGTGAGGGCCGAAGAACGAAAGGAAGGCTATAAAAAGTGGTTCTGAAGCAGCCCCGCCCACACCCTTATAACAACCAATGCGAGTACTCCGACGCTCATTGAGGGAGATAATTTTTAATAGCCTATTTTGTCATTCTTCGGGTTCGATGGTCACCGTAACATTTTTACTGGTGAACTGCTGCTGATAAAGCTCAGCCAGTTCCTGATGGGTGGTGAGCAGCAGCGATACCCCGGTGCGATGAGCCTCGATGGTGCGCAGGGTTGCATCCTTCTGATTCAGGTGAACGATGTCCTGCACCGTGAGCACGATGAACAGGATGTCGTTGACATCATCGTTGTGTAAAAGGACTTTCCATCGCGGCAAATGACGAGGGGTCGGCCGCGTGGGGGCCGGTGTCTTGCTGGGCGATACCGTTGATGTCACCGGGGCAGGTGCCTGTGCTGGAGCCTGCGTCGGCTTGGGGGCCGATTCACTCATAATTTCTCCCCTTCTGGTCCAATATTATCAATTACACCCTCACGACCCGTATTTATCCCACACCATAGGTAATTCATACCCGATGATCCAGCCTGCGTCCATGAAAAGATAAACGGGGTAAGACAAACTGTGAGAAATTCGCTAATTCAATCGCAACAACACCTCAAATAATGAATTGACCAGCCTTCTGACCGCCGATATCATTTCCTTAGATGAAGTTGAATGCGACCATCCCGACTGTGAACCTTGATGCCCGGCTAGCACGGCTATCGCTATTCCTACGAGCCGGATAGGTCCTCCCCGTAAGTATCCCCATGACTTGACGCGGCCCTGTCCGGACCTATCCCGACAGGGTTATTTGTTTATTTCCACAAACATTCAAAGTCCTCTGTGTTAAATTGATTTCCAGCACCAAGGAATTAACGATGAATACGCATGCCAATCCAACTCAGCACATCCGCATCTTCGACACCACCTTGCGCGACGGCGAGCAATCGCCCGGCTGCACCCTGCACTTTCAGGAAAAGCTGGAAATTGCCCGCAACCTCGATGCCATGGGCGTGGATGTGATCGAAGCGGGCTTCCCCATCACCAGTCAGGGTGATTTTGATGCCGTATCCGCCATTGCCAGGGAAGTGAAAAACAGCATCGTGGCCGGGCTGGCACGGGCCGTGGAACGTGACATTCAAAGGGCTGGCGAAGCGGTGAAATTCGCCAAAAAACCGCGCATTCATGTGTTCTGCGCCACCAGCAAGATTCACCGGGAACATAAACTCCGCAAAAGCAGCGATGAGATCATCGACATCAGCGTCAAGGCGGTGAAACAGGCCCGCACTTACACCAATGACATCGAATTCAGCCCCGAAGATGGTTCCCGCACCGAACTGGATGTATTGGTGGACATCACCAAGGCCGTCGTCGAAGCCGGTGCAACCACGGTGAACATCCCCGATACCGTGGGCTACGCCACCCCCGAGGAATATGGCCATATCTTCAAATATGTCCGCGAAAAGCTCCCCATGCTCGATCAAAAGGGCATCATTTTGTCAGCTCACTGTCATAACGACCTGGGTTTGGCGGTTGCCAATTCACTGGCTGCGGTCAGGAACGGTGCCAGGCAGGTTGAATGCACCATCACCGGCATCGGCGAACGGGCGGGCAACGCAGCCCTCGAAGAAATCGTCATGGCCCTGCGCACCCGCGCTGATTACTTTGCCGGTTTCACCACCAACGTCAATGCCAAACGGCTGTACCCCATGGCGCGGATGGTGGCTTCCTTCACCGGGCAGAATGTCCCTCGCAACAAGGCCATCGTCGGCGACAACGCCTTTGCCCATGAGTCAGGCATCCATCAGGATGGCATGCTCAAGGATCGCAAAACCTATGAAATCATGGACCCGCAGGATGTGGGCATCCCCGAAAGCAAACTGGTACTCGGGAAACACTCAGGCCGACATGCTTTCAAGGAACGCGTGCAACACCTGGGTTTTGCTTTGAGCGACCCTCAGATCGAGCAGGCGTTTGAGCAGTTCAAGGCCCTTGCAGACAAGAAGAAAAATGTTTACGACGAGGATGTCGAAGCCATTGCCGACCAGTTGATGCAGAACCAGCGGCAACTGTGGGAACTGGTGCGGTTTCAGGTGAACAGTGGCACCAATGTCATCGCCACGGCCACGGTGGTGATGCGCGACTCGGCAGGAACCGAGAAAATGGATGCTGCCACCGGCGATGGCCCGGTCGATGCCCTGTACTCAGCGATACAGCGCATCACCGGTGTGTGTGTGGAACTGACCGACTACCAGACCCGTGCGGTCACTGCCGGTAAGGAAGCCCAGGGCGAGGTGAGCATCGAGGTCCGCCATCGTGACAAACTGGTGCGTGGCCGTGGCCTTTCCACCGATATTCTCGAGGCAGCAGCCCGTGCATATGTGGCAGCGATCAACCGCATTCGAAGTGTGGATGAATGATGCATGGAATGATCGAAAGAAAGAAGTGGCCGAGTGCAGTAGGGTGGGTCAAGCGAGTCCGCGAGCGGACCCACCATGATTTAACGGGAGTGTCAAAAGCAGGTAGGGTGGGTCAAGCGAGTCATCGAGCGGACCCACC
>JAAUTM010000126.1 GCA_012031455.1 Phycisphaerales bacterium | reverse complement strand
TCGCAACACGGCGCGCAACTTTCGGAGGGTGTTGATCGTAACCAACTGCCTCTATTCGACTTCTAACCGGACACTACTGATCCGAAATCCGAAATCCGAAATCCGAAATCCGAAATCCGAAATCCGAAATCCGAAATCCGAAATTTTATCCCCCCACCGGCTGCTTCTCTGCCGCCTGCGCCCAGGCGATCAGAATATCCGCCACCTCAGGCCTGCTGAACTCTTCCGGCGGACGTTTGCCCACCTTGAGCAAATCACGCGCCTGCGTCCCGGACAAAAACACCCGGTCTTCCTTGGGGCTGTTGGTCGTCTTGTCGCTGGCCATGCCCTTGGTCTTCTTGCAGTAGAACGTGTTTTCAAACTTCAGAATCGTCAGGCCGATGTCCGCAGCACTGAAATTGTCGAAAATTTTCTGGGCATCGTAGGTCCCGTAATAGGTGCCCACCCCCGCATGGTCCCGCCCCACGATGAAGTGCGTCACGCCATAGTTTTTGCGGACCAGGGCATGGAGGATCGCTTCCTTAGGGCCAGCGTAGCGCATGGCTGCAGGCATCACCGAAAGCAGCGTCCGCTGGAGGTTGTAGTAATTGTCAATCAGCACCCGGTAACAATCCATGCGCACATCGGCTGGAATATCCCCCGGTTTGGTTTCGCCCACCAAGGGGTGAATCAGCAAACCATCCGTCACTTCCAAGGCGACTTTGGTCAGATATTCATGGGCACGGTGAATGGGGTTACGGGTTTGAAAGGCGGCCACGGTTTTCCAGTTGCGTTTTTCAAACTCCGCCCGGGTCTGGGCAGGGGTCAACCGATAGGTCGTGAACTGCTCGCCCGGTTCGCGCTCCGGGGTGACGGTGATGACATCCACCGGCCCGGCCACCAGCCAGTTACCTTCATCCAGCACCGCCTTCACACCGGGATGCGCAGGGTCCTGGGTACCAAACACTGCGGGGATTTCCAAGGCTTTATCATGGGCGTAAATCTCGGTGATGTGAATCACCGCCAGCAAGGTGCCATCGCTGTGATACAAAGCTGCATCACCACCGGCTGCGAGCGTTGCCTTGACCGCATCGTCCACTGCCAGGGTAATGGGGATCGACCATACCAAGCCGTTGGCAAGCCGGGTGTTCTTGCAGATGGAGGTGAAATCCGCTGAACTTACAAACCCGGTCAGCGGCGAAAACGCACCGATGGCGATCATTTCCAAGTCACAGGCCTGCTTGGCGGATAAGGTGATACGAGGCAGCTTTTGAGCCTGGTTCTTGAGCTTTTCCGCGGTAACCTTGTCCACCAGTCGGTTGATGAGCGTTCCGCCATGCGGGGTAATCAGCGTTGTCGCAGCCATGTAAACAAACTCCTTAAGTTAAATAACGACTAAATTGATCGAATTACGACCTTACTAGTTGAATATTGTAGAAGGGTATGGAAACAAAGGCAAGTGCCGGGGCATAAAAAACCCCCTCGGGTGGTGGGACCCAAGGGGGCAGGAGGGAGAGTTGACTGCGGTCCATGGCCAACCTTGGCCGACACAAGGCAGGGCTGGGTCATTGCATCCCGCCACCAGCCTTGGTTTCAATCCTTTGCATGGTCTTCCTGACACATTCCGGTAACACCGGCGGCTACCTGCCTTGGTCCGCTGCAACTCTTCGGATAGACCCTTCCATCAACGACCACCGATACTCTCCATGGAGGGGGCGCGCAGAGTTGACTCCATCCAACCGTGGCGCGGCTTTATCATTCCTTGATCGTCTCTGCGCCCCATCGCCTCCACTTGTCATTGACTCGACCTTGTTTCCCTTGACGCCGAGGGCTTTCGCCCCGGCTGGCATTTGACGCCGAGGGCTTTAGCCCCGGCTGGCATTTGACGCCGAGGGCTTTAGCCCCGGATATCCGGCCCTGAAGGGCACGGCGTCATTATCAAAATCCACCAAGCTACTTTCCTATTCAGCTGCAACCCATCGAGTTGCCACAGTTCAGGCACTTGTAGCAGGTGCCACTGCGCACCGTGATCGTGCCACACACATCACAGGCCGGGGCATCCGACTGCATGTCACGCATCGCATCCTGCAAAGCTGACTTCTTTTCCATCGCTGCCGATTCCTTCACCCCGCCGTTGCCCGTCACTCCCGTCGGCACCTTGGCCGCGATGGTTTCCTTAACCCTGATCCGTGTCGGAGCATTGGTGCTCAGTCGTTCCAACCCGCTGCCGCAGTCCGCATCCTTGCAGGTTCCGGACTTGCACTGCTGATCCTTACCATGACCCTGCCCAGCGTCCGTCTGCGGATGACCAGAGTGGTCAGCGATTTCCTGCGCCTTGGCCTGAGCTACGCTGGGGTTCACTCGGCCTTGCGACGGTGCGATTGGCTCGAACCGGGGCATTGGTCATCTCGGTAGCCAGCGATGAATTCCATGCCCATCCAGCGGAAGATGTAGTCCACCAGACTCTTGGCAAAGGGGATTTCCGGGTTGTGCGTCATGCCTGCCGGCTCAAAACGCTGATGCGTGAACTTGCCGACCAGCGACTCCAGCGGCACTCCGTATTGCAACGCTATCGAAATCGCTGTGCCCAGGCTGTCCATCAGTCCGCCAATCGTTGATCCTTCCTTGGCCATGGTGATGAACAGTTCGCCCGGCTGGCCGTCATCGTATAACCCCACGGTCAGGTAGCCTTCGTGGCTGGCGATGTTGAACTTATGCGTCACGCTCCTGCGGGTATCGGGCAACCTTCGCCGCATCGGGCGATGCTCGATCTTCTCCACGATCTGCTGCGCCTGACTCACCGCCCCACCATTGCCGTTTCCATGACCCGCCAGGATCAACCCATCACTCGACGCAACCACCTCGGCAACCGAAACCACCTCTCCCGCCACTTCCTCCTTTCCCGCTGCGATTCCCTCCTCATCCTCCACCTCATCCACCACATCACTGGCTGAGTTGAGTGGCTGACTGAGTTTGCAGCCATCTCGGTACAGTGCGTTGGCCTTGAGGCCCAGGTCCCACGACAGCCGGTACGCTGCCTTGATGTCCGCCACACTCGCCTCATTGGGCAGGTTGATTGTCTTGCTGATCGCACCGCTGATGAACGGCTGTGCCGCTGCCATCATGCGAATGTGCCATCCACACTGATGAACCGCCTGCCGATCTTCCCGCACCGGTTGGCACAGTCGAACACGCTCAGGTGTTCATCGCGCAGGTGCGGTGCCCCTTCGACCGTGCCCGTCCCGCACACCAGTACATTGAGCTTGTCGATCTGCTTGCGATTCAGTCCCAGGGCCTTGAGGAAATCCTTCTTCCCTTCCAGGCGAATTCGTTTTACTGTCTCATCGCCCAGCGTCCAGGCATTGAGCGCAAAACCCAGTTCCATCGCCCCGCTCAACGCATTTTCGACCTTGGTAAGGTCCTCGTCCGTGAAATCCTTGGCCTTCAAATATTCCCGCAAGCTCTGGGTTGAATTCTCCACCTTGCCGCGCGGTCCGGGACAGGCACCTCCAATGTCAGGTGCCCCATCACGTAATTCAAGATGTCCCTGATCTGTCCCTGGTTGTACCCCAGTGTTTCCAGAGCAGGCTTGACCGACTGGTTGGCAATCTTGAAATAGCCGCCCCCCGCCAGCTTCTTGAACTTCACCAAGGCAAAGTCAGGTTCCACGCCCGTCGTATCGCAATCCATCAGCAGGCCGATGGTCCCCGTGGGTGCAATCACCGTCACCTGGGCATTGCGATACCCATGTCGAACCCCTTCCTCCAATGCTTCATCCCATGCCTTGCGGGCATGCGTGAGCAGGTCGGGGGCGTTGCTGAGCGTGTTATTTTCCACGGTGAGGTAATTGCCATCGATCGGCACAGGCTTGATGTCCAGTTGCTCGTAATCGCCCAGCTTGTCCTTGCCGGCAATCGCACTGTCACGCGCCACCCCATACGCCGCACGACGATGGTTGCGGATCACCCGCAGCATCGCTTCACGATTTTTGTAATACCCGGGGAACGGCCCATGTTCCTCGGCCATCTTCGCACTGGTACGGTAACACACCCCCGTCAAAATCGCCGACAGCGCCCCGCAGATCGCCCTTCCCTGTTCGCTGTCATAGGCAATCCCTGCCTGCATCAGCATCGCGCCAAGGTTGGCATAACCCAAACCAAGGGTGCGATATTCGTAGCTCAGCCGGGCAATTTCCCTGCTGGGGAACGCAGCCATCAGCACGCTGATTTCCAGCACCACCGTCCACAATTCCGTGGCGTGCTCAAACCTTTCAATATCAAACACCCGTGTCTGCGGATCGTAGAATTTGAGCAGATTGAACGATGCCAGATTGCAGGCTGTGTTGTCGAGGAACATATACTCGGAACAGTTGTGTACGACGATACCGTTGGCCACAAAGTGATGCGTGCTCGGCTCAGTCAGGTCATACACATCTTCCACGCCACAAGGAGTCAATGATAAAAATTCATCCACCATTGACCGGGTATTCTCATCATCAATACTCGCATGGCGATTGCTCGCGTAAACTTTCGCCTTGACCACTTGTCGAATCGAAGCACCTTGTAAACGTACCTTCCACATCTGGTAATCGGTGCGACGCCCAATCCTCGTTGTAACCACCTTGATGTCTGCGCGTATCGAAGATGGCAACCCGAAAGACAGCAAGATGATCTGAAGTTGCTGTGCCAACTCTTGGCTCAGATTTCCAACTTCGGTCTCTGATGCCGAGAACAACCCGTCAAGTATATTTGCTTGGCTAGACCTACAGAGAGAAAAAAAGCTGTCCGTTAAACGCAATGATTCGTGCTCTCCCTCTGAGTATCGGTATCGTGCCGTGAACACAGCATGTTTTAACTCAGATGAATCGCTGATCACACCGAGGTGACCACCAATAGCAAGTTCACGGCCCAATTCAATAGCTACATCATCAGGCAGCCATTCGTCTCCAAATCCCGCGCCACGCAGGACGAATCGGTCGCCCGTGCGCAACTCCGCTGCCGGCACATCGCCCCGGTTGACCGTCCATACCTGGTGATCCGCGGTCAACCGCACCTGATATCCGCTGCGGGTGGTCAGTTGATACACCGGTTTGGTGCCGGTCTTGAAAATACGATCGACAAACACCGGCTTGCCATCGGCGTTGATCACCTCTGCCGTGCTTCCGACCAAATCCTTGATGCGTTTGTACCCGGTGCTCGTGGCCACCAGCGTGTCACCAGTCACGCACGGATTACTCGCATTGATCCGCCCCGAAGTCGGGCAGGTGTGCCACTGGTTGATGGTCGTGTCGTACTGCACACCCGGGTCGGCACAGCGCCATGCAGCAAAAGCAATTTCTTCCCACAGTTCCGTGGCCTTGAGTTGTTTGATCGCTTTGTGATCGGTGCGACGTTTCAAATCCCACGTGCCGTCGCGGTCCAGGGTTTGAAAAAACTCATTACTGATGCGCACGGAATTGTTCGAGTTTTGCCCGCTGACGGTCTGGTAGCTTTCGCCGTTGAAATCGTAATCGAGTTTCAAGCCCAGTCGGTTGGCGAT
>JAAUTM010000125.1 GCA_012031455.1 Phycisphaerales bacterium | reverse complement strand
GGTCATGGTCATTTTGCGGGCCATGGTCAATCTCCTGCGCTGATAAAGCGCGTCAAACGAGGGTGAGACAAGCGTTGAATTGTAGTCGAAATCGAGCCTGACTGGTGCCCGGTGTGGGTGCAAAATGCGGATGGAGAATGTCAGTCCATCGAACAATCACGCTTGCGACTGGACCCGGTTCATGGGATAATCAAATCTCTTGTATCAATCCGGGGAGCTTACCAAGTGCTCCTGGTCACCCTTGGCCATCGAAGCTCAAGCTCCCGCACCTGCCCAACCGAGCGGGTGTTGACCCTCACCACCGCTTACCAAAGAGTCCACATTGCCCACCTCCACCGAAACAGTCGCTCACGCTGTCACCACCGACGTATCCCTTGACCTGTTACCCGGTTCCGCCGGCCCGCTTTCCACCCCGGTGCATCCGCTGGGTTCCAAAGCCCGCATCCTGCTGACCAGTGTGTTTGGTCCCTATGCACAGGATGATGACCACGGCAGCCGAACCATCAACCCGATGGAGCTTTACCACAATCAGGTCACTCGTGTGCAAGGCCCGTTCTCCTTGCGTATGTTTCACCGCTCCTGGGGCCTGATGCTCATTCAGGAAAACATCCAAGCCCCCTGCAACCTGCTGGATTTCCCTGTGCTTGACCGTTTCCTGGCGGAGATCCGCACCAAGCAGTACGACATCATCGGCATCAGTGCAATCATTCCCAACGTCGGCAAAGTTCGGCACATGTGCAAGCTTATCCGCGAGCATCAGCCCCAGGCCATCATCGTCATCGGTGGCCACATCGCCAACATGCCACTGCTTTCGTCGCAGATTGATGCCGACCACATCGTGCGTGGCGAAGGAGTGCGCTGGTTCCGCTCGTTTCTGGGTGAAAAAGTCGATGCCCCGGTCCGACATCCACGCATCCTTTCAGGCATTGGCGCTCGCACCATGGGTGTGGCCTTGCGTGAAAAGCCGGGCGATGTCGCAGCGACGCTCATTCCTTCGGTTGGCTGCCCGCTGGGTTGCAATTTCTGTTCGACCAGTGCCATGTTCGGCGGCAAGGGCAAGTTCATCGACTTCTACAAAACCGGGGATGAACTCTTTAACGTCATGGTCGAACTCGAACGCGACCTCAAAGTGCGCTCCTTCTTTGTCATGGATGAAAACTTCCTGTTTCATCGCAAACGGGCTTTGCGTTTGCTCGAACTGATGGAACAACACGGGAAAAGCTGGTCGCTCTATGTGTTTTCCTCCGCCAACGTGCTGCGGTCGTACACCATTGAACAGCTTGTGGGGTTGGGGATTTCGTGGGTATGGATGGGGCTGGAAGGCAAGGACAGCCAGTACGCCAAACTCAAGGATGCCGACACCCGTGAGCTGGTCCGTGAGCTGCAAAGCCATGGCATCCGCATTCTGGGTTCGACGATCATCGGGTTGGAGGAGCACACTCTCGAAAACATCGATGCCGCGATTGATTACGCCGCCAGCCACGACACCGAATTTCACCAGTTCATGTTGTACACGCCGATCCCCGGCACGCCCTTGTGGGCACAGATGGAAAAGGAACAACGGCTGACCGACCCGGCCTGTGCCAACACGGCCGACACGCATGGGCAATTGCAATTCAACTATCGCCACACTCACCTGCCCCCGGGCAGCGAGACGGATATCTTGATCCGGGCATTCACCCGTGATTTTGAGGTCAATGGCCCCAGTGTCCTGCGTATGGCACGCACCACGCTGCTGGGTTACAACCGTTACCGCAACCACCCCAACCCCCGCATCCGCGCGCGGTATCGCTGGGAAGCTGAGGGCTTACCCACCAACTACGCTGGCGCTCTGTGGGCATCACGCAAGTGGTTTGCCAACAACCCGGCCTTGCTGTTACGCATCGAAGAAGTGCAGCGCGGGATGTATGCAGCGTTCGGCTTAAAAGCACGGCTGCTGGCACCTCTGGTGGGTCGGTACATCCACAAGAAACTGCTGGCCGAGGATGCCCGCCTCAAAAACGGTTGGACCTACGAGCCGCCGACGTTTTATGAACAGGCTCGACAGCCAGACTCCCCTGCCGGTGCTGTGGATAGCCCCGTCAACCGCCCGGGGGTTACCTTGGCTTGCGGAACGAATTAAAAAAAGGGTCAAACGAAAGCAGCCGTCTCTGTGCAACTGGCAGTTTGTATGCCATGTTTTGCATTGCGTGTGGACCATGGCAACGAGACGATGGACGGCGGAACCCGAACCAGGTCGTTTTCGGTATCTATCAAGATGAAAACGGCAGCCACGCTCACCGCTGATTCAATGCACTCTCAAACTACTAAAAAAACACACAGGCTCTCCCGGAAAGGAGCCTGCGTGTTATATTGACTGATTAAAAACCAGTAAATAATCGACTTATTCCAACCCGCTACCAAGAAACGCATCCCCAAGGGCAAAATCAATCGTCTGGGCAATCTCATTCCCCTGCATTGCCCGGTGGGTAAACAGGACATGCAAAAGGAATGATCAAAATACTATCCGTCCTCTTATCTATGCGCATGGGAATGGAATCCTGCGCATATATAAAAATTTTTTAACGAATTATTTGCTGGATATAATGCATCGATTGACTAGCCGTCGTTGTACGGCTAGCGCGGATACTTCAGTCATCACTTGGGTTGAAGTTGTCAGGTCTGCATCAGTACGCAGCCACATTGGTAGATTTATGGAAAGGGAAGTTCATCCATTTCCGACGACTCAATGGTCCATGGTGCGTGTGGCCGGGCAGGAAGGACACACCGGGCACCGAAAGGCATTGGAGGATTTTTTACGTAAGTATTTACCTGCCCTGCGTATGCACTTATTGCTGGACCGGCACATACAGGAAGAGGAAGTGGAAGACCTTCTGCAGGGTTTTGTGACGGACAAGGTGATTCAGGACAAAATATTAAACCAGGCAAATCAGGCCAAAGGCCGACTGCGCACCTTTTTACTGGCGGTTTTAGGTAATTATGTAAGTCAGCAATATCGCCATGATCATGCCAAGTTACGCTCGCCCACCCAGCCCATGGCCAGCCTGTCCGAGTGCATCGACCATTACGACCGGGCCCCGCAACCCGCGGATGCATTTGATGCAACCTGGGCCCGTGAAGTCATTTACGCCACGATCCGAGAGATGCAGCTTTATTGTGAACGAACCCAACGAACGGACATCTGGGTGTTGTTTGATGCGCGTATTCTTGGGCCGTTGATACGAAACGAACCACCCGTGCCTTATGCCGAATTGGTCCAGCGTTGCCAGCTTACTTCCCCCAGTGAGGCTTCCAATCTGGTGATCAGTGGCAAACGAATATTCACCCGCGTGCTGCATGCGGTGGTCGGGGAGTATGCGGGCGACCCACATAATGTGGAGGAAGAAATCATCAATCTTAAGGAAATCCTGAGTCGATGATGCATAAAAAGCGGAAGTTTGGCATAGATAGTATGAGCATTAATCCGGTAGATAATGCCATCCTTAACATTCCGGAAATAACATCATGAACGTCAAATATTCCGTGGGAAATACGCGCTCCATGGCGCATTTGCTGGCTCTGGCTCCGGGGCTTGATGACACTTGGGACAGTCAGGACTTTTCGGACATGCTCAGCCACCAGCTGACCGCTTCGTTGGAGGAGCTTGTTGCTGGCCTATCTCCGCAGTGATCCAACAGTTCAGGCAATTGCAGTGCCAGTCGGGGCTGAGCACTTACGGGCAGTTGCTGGTATGCGGCCAACCTCCGGTGATGTTGCTGGATCTGGCTCGGCAAAGATTCAAAGCTCAGGCTCGGCAGGATGGCAGCCTGTTACCTGTGGAGGTGGCCCGCCTGCTCTATTACGTCGTCGTCGCTGCAGGTGTCATGCGCATTGGCCGATGGTTCAGCCAACTCTCCGATACGGAATTACGCTCCGCAGTCCTGTGGGCTTTGGATCGTCCCTGGCTTCAGGATGAACTATTGCGCCAAGTGCTGCAAGAGGCTCAGGCGCATCTGGATCGACTCATCGGCTCGCAATCAAACAACCTTCCATCAGTAGGGGCTCTGATATACCCCCTCTACCCCCCGGGAGAGGGCAGGGATGAGGGTGTGGCTATTTTTTAATATCCCCTATTTCAAAACCTTATCGTTCTTCGGCCCCCGCCACGGCGAGGTCTACGACTCACCCGGCCTCGGCCTCGCCCCCGCCCCGGGGGGGACTCGGCCACCCTCTCCCGGGGGGAGCGGGGGGGGTTCATGACACCGGCCAGATCAGGTGAAGTTGAGCTGGTGATACCTCGATAAATAGAGCATCAACGAAGAACCCCGGACGGTCAGGTCCAGGGTTCTGGGGCTGTCACGTTGGAACCGATTCGGGATCACCAGCGGATCCAGCCGGGGAGAGCCGATCCGCAAACGACCGTCGATTCCGGCTGATTAGTTGACCATATCTTTGAGGGCCTTGAGCGGCGGACGCGCACCACATTGCGCGCCGGCTTGGCCTTGAACACGCGTTCCTGCTTGGTGAACGGATCGATGCCCTTGCGTTCAGGAGTAGAGGGCTTGTGAATCACGCGAATCTTGAGCAGACCGGGCACTGTGAACATGCCGGGGCCTTTTTTGCTCAGCGATTTTTTCACAACGCCGGACAACGATTCAAACACCGATGCCACCTGCTTGCGCGACAAGCCGGTGACTTTGGAAATCTCAGTGTAAACTTCACTTTTGGTCGGAGCTTTGATGTTTTTGCCATGGTGTAAACCTCTCCTTGGCTTAGGGTGCTAGTCCATCCGTGACACGCGAACGCCTTGAAAAACACGCTCGATACAGCCGTTTCCCCAACGGCTGCTACGATTGTCCCTTGAATTTCGGCATTTCGCAAGCCCCTCCATGAAAAAATCCTTGTTTTATTGGGTTTTTATCCGCCGGGCATCATCCCCGCAGCCAGAACGGCTGGGTCCAGGCGAACTGCTCCGGTTCGCCCCATGCCTCAAAACGTACATAATTGGCATCACCCCATTGCCCGCTTTCCAGCTCCATTACCGGCCCATCGACATGCGTGATACGCTGACCCAAATCACGCCGGGCGATGATCCTCCGAGCATTGTCCGTCTCCACCCTGATGCATTTGTCAGTAGCACTGATGGTCGTGATTTTCACCCCTGTGCTGGCATAAAAACGCCCTGAAACAAGGGCTTCTCGCACACCCTGGGCACTTGGCTCTCTGGCCCAGACCATGTTCCAACCCCGCCCCACCCCTGTCGCATGGTGCGTGTCATCGTTGGCAAACGCCCACACCCGCTGACCACTTCCAAGCAGCATGTCCCATTTTTCCAAGGCATAAGCCGAGCCGACTTCCCCCATCATGACCCCGTTGAATATCTCCACGCCGTGGTAGCGGCGCATCTGCATAAGCAAGTTCGTTGGCCAATGGTCAAAATTCTGCCACCAATTCGGGTGATTGAGCACCACCATGCTTTGCGAATCCTCTATCGCCTGATCGATCGATTGCTGGCGCAGCCATTGAGGGCTGACCGTGTGCC
>JAAUTM010000124.1 GCA_012031455.1 Phycisphaerales bacterium | reverse complement strand
GCCATCGGGCTGGGCTTGCACAGCGTCAACTATCTGCGTGGCGGACTGGCTGGCAATCGGTCGCCCACAGGTCTCCAGCACATTCCCTTTCTCATCCGTTTTCACCGGATGCCAGCAACGAGGCTGACCGACTCGTGCAAAGAGCAAACGCAGGTAATCGTAGATTTCCGTCGTCGTAGCCACCGTCGAACGTGGGTTGTGACTGGCTGATCGCTGCTCGATAGCGATCGTCGGCGGCAAGCCCTCAATGGTGTCGAGGTCGGGCTTCTGCAGTTGATCCAGAAATTGCCGGGCGTAAGCAGAAAGCGATTCGATGTACTTGCGCTGGCCCTCAGCGTAGATGGTGTCAAAAGCCAGCGATGACTTGCCGCTGCCGGATAATCCGGTGATGACCACGAGCTTGTCACGGGGTATATCAAGGTCAATGCCGCGCAGGTTGTGTTCGCGGGCACCACGAATGCTGATGAAGGATGGAGGCATGAGGGCGGATTATACGCCCCAGAGGTGCAACGCGAGTCTGCAGCCGCAACTGTTGATTGATGAACGAGATCTAAGTTTAGCGATGCACCGCAGGTGCAACGTCTTACGGGTCTATCATTAGCGCTGCTACATGCCGCATCAATAATCCAATAAACAAACCCCGGATTGGCACCCAGGGTTGATAAGACAAGGTAAGTTTTGGACTATTACAGCGTGGCGCTGGTGAAGGGCAACAGGGCCATGAATCGTGCGCGTTTGATGGCCGTGGCTGCAATGCGTTGCTCGGCCGCAGTCATCCCGGTGCGCTTGCGCGACTGGATTTTACCGTTGGGAGTCATCAGCCTACGAAGCTCATCGGTGTTTTTGTAATCAACAAAAAGCACACCGGTGCTGGACTTCTTGGCAATGCGGTATTGAGCTTTGGAAGTGGGTTGAAAGCGTGTGAACTCAGCCATGGTCGTGAAACTCCGTCATGGTTATGCAGCCCTGTGTAACGCACTGGGCGACGGTTGCGAGCAAAGAAGTGTAACGCCGATGGCTTGATTTAGCAACCGCCCGGTGCCTGTCCATCCGTTTTGCCGTATAGACCTCACTGGTTGAGCTAATGAATTGCCCGGCCATGGGGAGCGATATGCCATTGCTCGAAATACCGGTACAAGCGTGCCATGAACATTTTGGTTTTGACATCCAGACATTGCCCTGCCTGGCGCAATGCACGTTTGCCCAGCTGCCGTTTACGATGCTGGATCAGAGGTTGGATTCCCGCCACGCCGGTGATTTTGCTCAAAATAGTGTCATGGTTGAGCATGTTTCCAGCACGCACAGATCGTGATAATCCCCCAGCTGCTCGCCCAGACGGGTCAATCGACGCTGCAGTGCTTTAATCGCATCGGGACGGATTTCACGCAGCGGTTCAAGCTGATACAGCAATCGTTTCACATCCCGTCGCCAATCATGAAAAAGCAGTTCATCGTCCGTGGCATGCACTTCCCTTGCACAGCGAACCCTTCGCCAGCCTTTGCGTGCCCGGGTGTAGGCTTGCTCAAGTCCTGGTTGGATCAGCTCCCAACCACAGGCCGGGGGCATGTTCATCCGACTCAGTGCAGTCACGCTTTCTCGCAATACCCCTAAAGCCAGCGCCACCGGATCGGTAGGCTTGATTGCCTGTGTCATCGGTGTTTCAGGTGATGCCGGAGCAGTGGAGATATCAGCAGAACCAGCCGGAGGGATCAATGACCCTGAATTTGATGGCTTAGCCGGATGATCAATCGCAGAACGATTCATGGACCGCAGACAACGGGCCAGCACCCGTCGTTGCATTGGTTCCGCATCGTCCATCAATGATCTTAATGTGTTGCCTGCGATGCTGCGGTCACGCTGTACGCCCAAGGCATGTGCTGCCTCACGCAAGCGCGCGTTTTCCAGACTCACCCGAGGCCGATCCAGATGCGGTCGCAACAATCGCCACATGGCCCGCACCCGCTTGATCGATAAACGCAACCCGTGAATCACCTGCTCAGTGGACGCCTCCGATTGCTGAGTCAGTTCAGTGACGTAGGTCAACTCCGCCTGAGCAATACGCACCAGACCATGCCAGACCGGTTCACTTTTTTGCAGGGATCGCTTCATGCCCAAAGGCCCGCCAGCAGGCACATCCATATGATTTGTGATTGACCGCCCCTGAACCATTTTCATACTAACGCAATACTCACAAAGGTAAAGGGATTCTTAGGGTGGTGAAAACTGGTGGATAGATGGTGTTCTGACGGTGGATGCAAGACGGTTGAAATAGGCAGACTGCGGTATATACTGTTGGTAATACCCAACGGAGTTTCATCATGCCCCGCATGCAATTGATGCCGATCAAACTATCCCCCGAACTGAAGCGCAAGGCCCAGCGCAAGGCCGCCTCCCGTCAGGTCTCATTGTCAGCGTATGTGCGTGGGTTGATAGCCGGTGATGTTGAGCAGGATGCGGACACCATGGCCAATCCCTTCACAGGCATTCAGGCTTTTCCAGGCCCGATGCCCCCCCACGGCGCATCGGACCTTGACCGCTACCTCAAACCCAGGACGGACCGTCGATGATTTACATCGACACCAATGCGATCATCGGAGCCTGGGTACAAACCGACCAGTTGCACAGTCGTGCCGTGACTGCGTTCAACCAGCTACTTTCCGACAAATCGCAAAAGCTATACACCAGTGATGTGGTGCTTTGGGAAGTGGCCAATTATTTCTTTTACAACGCCCCGGCGAAGAAGTCGGGGGCCACGATCAAATATGCAGCCGACCATATCCGTCAATTGCGTAACTGGCCCTTGCTTATTGTGATTCAGCCCACCGAAGAGGATCAATTGCAGGCATTGGATGAATTCAGGCAATTCGGGGATCACCCCATCAGTTTCGCCGACTGCCTGTCATTGTCATGATGCGGCGACTGGGAATCGATCGTGTGTTTACCTTCGATCACCATTTCACACTTGCCGGTTTTGAGCTATATCCTTGCTAGAGCACTATGTATTCAAACATAGCGGATTGGATTTCGTTTCCCCTGCCTCCGGGAGAGGGATTACAAGACCCTACACTCGAACTCACTTTGCTCCAGCCAAATTCTTGATAGCGTACACTGATTTTTAATTGCTTCCATACTTTAACGTGCCTGTTTCTAGGCAATATGTTTCCACAGCCTGACGATCCGATGTGCATCGCATGCTGGTGTCAGCGTGACACGGCTTCCAGCAGCGATCTGCCCTCCCGGAAAAAAGTTCCCTGTTTCCGTATCGAGCCATTCGGATTCGAAAACTCCCGTTGCGTCTGATAGATCAAGTTCGAGCGATCTACCCCGATGGAGGAAAGCGACGTACTCTTGGTCCTCTGCTGCAAGGCAGTAACCGGAGGAAGAAAGATGTGCAGCGGGTTTAAGTTGCTGCATCCCGCAACGCGCTGCCAGGCGGACGCTGAAACCGGTCTGTCGTCGTAATTCTTCCCACTCCGTATGCGGCGCTCGTGGTGACCCGATTCTCACATCCATGTAAGGGTCCATGATGCAAAAATGGTGGCCGCGGAACATACATCGCCAGACGTAGGAGGGATCGCTTATTTGCGGACCGATGTGGTCGGTATCCGCAAGCACAATTTTGCCGCAGTCCATCTCCGGCGCCTCATCACCCGCCTTACGATCATCTGATGAAGGGCCAATCCAGTCGGCATCGGATTTCAAAAGGCATTCGGTACGAAGCGGTGCGGCACAAGACATGCCGATCGGATGACGGCGCGGACGGCCTGCTTCGTAGGCCCGGATGAATTTGATCATGTGATATTGCCATTCGATCGAACCTCGATGGGTTTCGTTGGATATCTCCCAAAGGACGTTCTCCAGATCGCCCAAAGTATCGATGATTTTGGCAACGAATCGCTCCTGAAGACGGGTTATCACCGGCACATCCAGCGTATGTACCTGGCGGCCGGTTCCGCTTCCATTGGGGTCGCCATCAATGCCGTTCACGTTATTGTCGCGATGCATGGGATGGCCAAGGAACGCATTTACCCCAATAGCATTGGTGAGGGCGTGAATTCGCTTATCGACGCTGAAGCCCTGAAAGAACATGACCGCAACATAGATGCCACGCTCGCCAGCACGGATAACTCGATCGCGTAGACGATGGAATAGATACTCGTTGAATTGTTCCAGGTCAAAACGTGGCCGCCCGTCCAATGCGGTCCCCGGACCTGTCCTCTCGTACCAAAGTGGTGAATAGTCGATGACATTGCGCGAAAACTGCATGCCTCGGGCGTGTTCCCATGTCCACATCCGCATGAAGTTCATGTGGTGGGATTCGATGAAATTGAGCCAGCCGTCGTAGTCGAATACTGGCGTCTCTGGACCACGGCGTTCCTGCAGTGTGGCCCAGGTCTGGGTGCCTGCGAGGTAGACCACACGACCTGTGTCATCCGTGAAGTACCGCGGGTTGACCGGCGAGGTGCGAAGAGCTCCCGCTCCTTTACGGAACAGCATGGGACTTATATCGCTCACGGAATTCAACTCCTCTAATCGGGTATTTCAGGCGGACACGTCTGCAACGAGATGAGTCACATTTACATACAGCGGGGCAGGTCCAAATGATCGTATGATCACTTACCTGGCAATGTTGCACTGATTATATTCGTACACCATGGACATGTTTAAAAATCTAGCGATTAGCCTGCCGCCAGTCAATCATTGGAGATGTTCTGTAATCTTCTCCCACCATCTAAGTCCACAAGGCCCGCTGAAAGGTACGCACTGCGATACGCTGGGTACACCGGACCGGACCTCTAACATTGATTGAGCATGTCCCGTTTATTGACGCCTGCGTTGGGCCAACATGAGTCCGCCGAGCATCAGGAAGCTGAAGCTGGCTGGTTCGGGGATGAGGGTGGAGCCACCGATGGGGCTGGAATAGAAGTAAAAGTTGTTGATGGTCAGCCCATGGCCGGAATTGTTGTCGATGCAGATAGTCAGATTGGAAAGATCGATTTCGGGGAGAAAAGGCGAAAGCTCAAAAGTTTTTGATATGCGAGGAACGATGGTCGGAGTCGAGCCGATTTGTGTGGGGCCGGGGATCACGGTGATCGGCGGATTGGTACGTTCATCGACGGTGGCAAATTCCTGCAGGGTGCCCAGCACGATCCGGGTATGGGGCGTTGTTACATCCGGGAAGCAGATACTCACCTCTGCGGTAGCCGTTTGGCCGGGGAACAATCCTTCAAAAATAAAATCAATCACGATGAGTGGTTGAGCTGGCGCGTAGCCGATGATGGTGGATTTTTCCTGTTCAGTGAGTTCAATTTTGACCTCACGCGTGGAACCAGTGGGCACGGTGACAGGCTGGACGGGCTTGATGGGTTCCTCGATGAATCCGCCATGATCGGTGGCGTAGAAGAAGAATTGTTCATCAGGTCCGAGTACCGATTTCAGCGAATTGACCGCTGTCTGAAGATTGGCTTTGGTGGCGGCTGCGGGATTGAGAAGAAGCAACTCATTGCCGCGATTGTTGGTCG
>JAAUTM010000123.1 GCA_012031455.1 Phycisphaerales bacterium | reverse complement strand
GGTCATCTTATCCAGCCTGCCCGCTGAGGTGGTCTGCTTTTCTGGCCGGTCTACCCCCCGCCGACTGGGATCGGCCCCTGGCTCAGTTGTTGGCCTACGTCTACTTCTACGATTTGCGGGCTGGCGGGATCGAGACTGGCTTCCGGGAGGATAAACAAGGCTTGGGCATTACCAAACGCCCCACCTTGGCATCAGCGAAGGTAAAGGTTTTGGTGCTTTTTTCCCATGCCGTTTCAGTCTCGTTTTGTCTTTGAGATTGAAAACGAAAGTGATACCGATGTTGTACTTTTTTATCAGATTAATTACACGCTTGGTGATACCGTAACCCCTGATGACGGACGTTTTCATGCGCACTTCCGCAGGAGTATACCGCCCAAGGGCGAGAATCATGTGATCATGACCGCTCGTAATACTCCCGGGGTTTACGTGGGAACCGTTATATCCGCATTGCCACGTTCCAAAGGTACATGGCGCGAAGGAGAGTTCCAGTTCTTTATTGACGGTGACAATTCGGTTCCTACAATCGTTGGCACCGGTTGGTCAGACTGGTTTCTCTCTGCCTGGGGACTCGGTATTCACGAATCGATGTATGCCGGTTCAAATTATCAGGTGCGTCATCCTGAATACGGGGATCGTTATTACTGTGGCTGCTATCGTTTTCATATTATGGATCCCATCTACTTTCAGAACAATTTGCGGGTGGAGCATACGCAGGTAGGTGGTGGTAGCACGCGCAGATTTCATGACCGGTATGACTATCGCAGTGACGATTGGTGCAGTGTGGCCTATTGGTATCAGAACCTGACCGAAGAACCTTTGCCGTCAATGCCTTCGAGAGAGGAACGGATTCGCGGTATAGAAGTTCAACCATGGGAGGAAGATGCGTTGCGCGAAATACGCAAACGTAAAATGTCAAGTGATGGTGGCGAGAGTGGCCTTTCAATCTGATAATGTTACATACTATCTATTTCAGGATAATTACATGACAATGCCAAGCATTCCTAATCAAGAGTACGCAAAGCGGATAATTAAAGCGCAGGAACTTATCCGTGCACGCGGCCTCGATGTGTTACTGGTCAACAGCAATGAGGCTGAATTTGCAAACGTACGATATTTTTCGAGTTACTGGCCGATATTTGAAATTGCAGGCGTCGTGATACCACCGCACGGCGAAGCTACATTGCTCATTGGGCCTGAAAGTGAGACCTTTGCAACTGATCGCAGTAAAATAGCCCGCATACGTTTGATGACCGAATATCGCGAACCGGCGGATCCCGCATATCCCGATGTGCCGGTCAAAACATTTCAGTCGGTATTTGCAGAGGCAGGTGTGCCGTCTCCACGTCGCATCGGCATTGGCGGTTATCTGGTTACCACAGCACCGGTGCTTGACGGACTTCGCGCCGCTTTCCCGGATGCCGAAATCGTACGCGCTGATGACATTATGCTCAGTTTACGTTCGATTAAGAACGACCTTGAAATCGCATGTCAGAAGAAGGCATTTGCTATTGCTGAGGACGCAATCGGCGATATTCTCTCACAGATTCGGCCGGGAATGACGGAACTGCAAGTTGTAGGTATTGCTCAGAAATCTATCTATGATCGTGGCGCCGAATACGAAGGCATGCCCCAATATGTGTTTTCCGGCACGAGTACAACACATGCAATCTCCCGTCCGACATACCGGCAAATGCAGAAAGGCGATATTGTGCAACTCAATATATCCGCCCGTATAGACGGCTATTCTTCGGGAGTGGGCAGACCGGTTTGCCTTGGGAAAATGACCGAAAAGATGCGTCGCATGGTTGAGTTTGGCAGAACGGCTCATCTGAAAACGATGGAGTGGATGAAGGCAGGCACAATCGCTTCTGATGTTGCAAACGATATAAACAATTATTTATTGACAACGGGTATGGCGATAATTTTCTCTACGGCCCCTGCCATGGATTGGGCATGATTGAAGTTGAGCCACCGTGGATGGAAGTTTCAAGCGACTACGCTCTGATGGAAAACATGACTTTTAATGTGGATACGTTTGTTTACGTCCGGCATGAATTCGGACTTCGCTTTGAAAACGGTGTAAGAATAACACGGGATGGTATTGAGAAGTTCAGTAGCCGATTCATGGACATCATCGAGTTGGATGTATGATTAGAAAACTTTGTCATACTGGAGCGTATAACGGTTGACTTGACTGCAATAATCGAGACAGTGAGAGAATTTACTTACTATAGACCGATACTATAACGATCAGTCACACGATCGTTTCCAGTTATATTCCACCGACCTCTGCAACCGCTGAGTGTTCTTTACCATCATCCACCAGTTGAACGATCTTGTCTTGTTGCTCGATGCCATCGTGAATCATGCGATGGACCTGCGCCGTCTGGGGGTCTGTTTTGACCACTCGGATGTGGTAGAAGTTGTTGCGGTAATGCCTGTGCGCACACTTACCCATGGGTAGGCGAGTTAAGTAACAGTTCGGAAAAGAGGAATCTTGTTCGAGAGTACTGGATTATTGCTTGCATTATTGCAAATAAAGAAATGGGAGAAATACAAATTTTGCCATTGGCGTTCCGATTGTCTCGGAGCATCAACCGTCCGAGGCGTCAACGACATTTACTTTGTCGAATGGACAGCATCATAGATACATAATGTAGAATCCCTGACCATTGATAGCCAATGTCCACTGATTTGGCTGCTTCACTGGGCGTGCAACATATCCGGTGGCAAGCACGAGCAAAGTAAGTAGTCGTCTTGCATTGGTATCACATTGTTAAGTCTTACGATGGCGATATAGCGTTGGGTCAACCGCTGCACTCATGGATTGGATATCCATTGGCCGTTGCAGGAAAGATGCGATGGCCTGAGCCGAGACGGTTGGCTGGGTAATAACCTCATGGTGGTCCAGGCAAAGCAACCGCATATTCGGCTGCGATGCGATCCACTGCTGAGTTTCCTGCACTTGCCTGGCGAAAATGCTAATTAAGGCATCTTCATTGATGCTTGCACCAGGTTTACCCAGTCGTTCGAGCATGACCCGTTGCGAACGTATCACTTCATGCAAATCACGGTTTAAAAAGATAATTTCATATTGATATTTGGCTGGCAGGTCCTTTAGCAGAGCATGGATAACCTTGAGGGAGTTGCCTTGTGCCTGTTCCAGAAAGCTGTTGTCAACCTTGAGCTGTTTGACACCTTCGTGCTCATAGTAGCCTTTGGGATTATCGTTGTCGGCTTGCCTTCGTCCATCGGTCAGTGGAGATATCCCCCCTGCTTGCAGCATTTGCATCAACAGGCTGGTACCGGATCGGGGTAAACCCGAGACAATAATTATTGGTTGCGATATTGACGTCATAAAAAGTCCTCCCTATTGTCGTAATAATGACACCATAACTAACGCTTTCTAATAACCATTGCCTGAAACAGCAGCAACAATACAGCCCATTGTTCATTTTGCCAAAAGTATGGGATCTGAGGGTTACTTCCGCTCAACTATAAGTATTTCTACGGAGCTAATCGAACATGATCACACTTTGGCACAATTGTTGCACTAATAGATCCATGAATACTTCGGGTGCTTAAAAAGTGAGCATACAACAAAACTGTCTGATGTTAGATCAGTACCGAGCTGTTTTTAAAAAATCTTGACAATCAACTTGCCTTGTTGGCTAGAGAGATTGGACACAATAACCGCTGGATAAGGAGAAACGCCATGTACGAACGTCCTAAAACGAACACTGCTGATCGCGAACATCGCCTCAAGCTTTACGGAATGGCCGCTGTGGCATCCACGATGGCTGCTGGGGGTGCCGCTCAGGCGGCTGGTATTTATCAGGTTTATGGTTTTGATGTTCCACTATTTACCCAACAAGGCCTGAACCTCAATGCATCAATCACTGAATCAGTGGATATTTTCCTGAAAAACTACTCGTTCTACGGTGGACCCTATCAGGGTGCTGCCAGCAAATATTCGGGGGCCAAATTTGCGGCATTCCAGGCGGGTTCTTTTAACAACTGGTACATCAAAGCACTTGGCGGCAGCGTGACCATTGATGATGCTTCATTGGCAAATACAACCATTGGTTCTATGGCATATGGAAGTGCCAATCCCAATGCAGAGTTCAACAACGTGACCGATGCCTACATCGGCCTGAGCTTCACGGACTTTGGTACGGTTTACTATGGCTGGGTCCGTGTCGATGTAAACAATGCCACAGCTACCTTCTCCCTGAAGGATTCCTACGTGGATACGGTTCCGGTGGTAACTGGAGTCATTCCCGAGCCGGCATCCCTTGGCCTTCTGGCTGCTGGCGCTACGGGCTTAATCCTCATGCGTCGCCAACGAGTGGCTTGAATTTGGGGGGCATTCAGACGCATGCCGATCAACCAGATTCTGTATTGACCAGCATCATGACGATGCCATACTGCCTTATTATCTGGAATACCATCCGGTATGGATGATATTTAATTGAGGATAGATATCTATTAACAACCCAGCAAGGAGCCATGATCAGGGTCGCAGGAGTAAACCAAACTGTCAATGAGGCGGGGCAGTGTGGTGGGGGATTGTTAACTGGGGCGGTAACCGGGTGTAAGTTGTCTCAACGAGAGAGATTATAAGTATGGCCGACCGCCCATCAAAACGTGTGCTGTTAATTGGCTGGGACGCAGCCGACTGGCAAATGATCCGACCGATCATGGATTGCGGGCACATGCCCACGCTTGAGCGATTCATGACACAAGGGTCTTGGGTCAGATTGCCACGCTGGAGCCAATACTTTCGCCGATGCTATGGACCTCCATTGCCACGGGCCATACCGCTGATCGGCATGGGATATTGGGATTTACCGAACCAACACCCGATCATTCCGGGATACGGCCAGTTTCCAGCACTAGCAGAACTTGTAAAGCTCTTTGGAATATACTCACGCAATCAGGATTACATTCCAACGTTATCGGTTGGTATGCTTCTCATCCAGCTGAACCCATTAATGGTATCTATGTATCGAATCAATTTGAATTGGTCACCACCAAAGCTGGAGTACCCTGGCCGATACCTGCCGGTTCGGTTCACCCCCCTGAATATGCTGATCGTTTGGCGGAGTTTCGAGTTCATCCCTCAGAAATTGATGCCGCCGCGGTTCTTCCATTCATTCCTGATGCAGCCAAATTGCTTAATCGTCCAGATGCCAGAATCGGTGTTTTACGCCGCCTGCTGGCCCAGGTAGCTAGCATTCATGCGATCACTACCTGGCTGATGGAAAACACGACTTGGGATTTGACTGCTGTCTACTACGAAGGCATCGATCGCTTCGGCCATGAGTTCATGCCATTCCATCCCCCGAAGATGGAGCAGGTCAGTGAAGAAGAGTTTCAAGCATATCAGCATGTGATGACCGGCATATACCGGTTCCATGACATGATGCTCGAAAGACTGCTTCAATTGGCTTGGGCCTGACACAACCGTTGAATTTTGGTCTCCGACCATGGATACCACAGCACCATCTTCGTCCCGCGTTG
>JAAUTM010000122.1 GCA_012031455.1 Phycisphaerales bacterium | reverse complement strand
TTGGGTTGATATTCACTGTCAAACAGCAGTGGCCGGGTTTCTTTCTTGTAGCGCCACACGGTCCAATGCCGGATGATCCGCCAGTCCAAAAATGATAAATCCCTTGAAATATGGGCGCATTTCCAGAGCTGCGCGAATCACGTTTTTATAGGCACGGGCCTGGATGTCGTACTGTGAAATATCGCTGATATACATTCCCATTTCCGTGATGAATATTTTCAAGCCCAAATCCGCAAAGCGTTGCCAGTTTTTCTTCATGCTTTGTATGTTCGAATCATCAGCTCCCCAGGTAGCTTCCCGAAAGGCATGAAAGCCCATGCCCTGAAGCGGCACGCCACGATCTAGCATTGAAGCCACGTGGTGATAGACCCGGTCGGAATAGGGTGAAAGTTCATCCATTCGGGCTTCGTTGAGCATGATCAGCGCATCTGGATCCGCTTCATGAGCGAACTTGAGGGCAAGATCCAGATATTCCGGACCGATGATCTGATGCCAATGCGTGTCCCTCATCCCCTCAGGGGTGAACAGTTCGGTACCAATGTGCCAATAGGGTACACGTCCGCGATACCGGGTGGCGACTGTATGAATATGTTCCTGAAGTATATCAATCAGTTTTGACCGGTCGGTGATGGCGGTCATGAAAGGGGGAATGTCATTATGTAGAAAATCATGACCAAAAAATGGGAAATTATACTTAGTAGCAAAGTCCACCAGTTTATCCGCACCCGCCCAGTTAAAGTCTCCGCTATCTGTGCGAATATGCCGGGTCACCATTTCCCATTCGGAACCGACCGCATTGGAATCGCGCAGGACGATTTCCATGTATCGCGGGGTCAGGGAATTCCGGACTGCGCAGGGCATATCCAAAATACACCCCAGCTTGATTGGCGAGTTCTTTGAGTGAATCTGGGGTTTTACTCATGGCTCTTACTTTTTCGCGCCGGGGGTAGGGGGGGGTGATACGGGAGCAGCAGGAGCAACAGCGGCAGGTTTGGCAGGGATGGGCTGAGTGGCTGGAGGCGGCAGTTCGCCCGGAGGCAACGGCTTCATCAGCAGTTCAGCGATGCGGCTATCGGCGAGCTGGAATCGTGCCAGCCAAGAACCATCGGCCTGCGGCCAGAGTTCGATGGGTTGGGTGAGCTTGTCCCAGGCGATCTCCGCCACTTTGGGGTTGGGCAGATTTTTAAGTTCCGTGGGCTTGTCCAAACGCAGCATGATGTGCGTATCAGGGACAGTGACGTTGATGGGCTGACTGGCGAAAGTGACTTTTTCCCATCAGCCTGAAGGACGAGTATGCCCAGAGGTTCATCAAGTGCCGGTTTGCCGGGTGGCGCAGGAAGTACGGGGCCTTGGGAACCGGATGCAAAATCTCCACGTGGTGCATTGGAGGGATCAAATCCCATTTCTTCAGGGTTGAAACCAGGGTCAAATTCGGGGTTCGATCCCGGTGTATAACCGGGGGCATATCCGGTGTTAAACCCGGGGGTAGATCCGGGGGCGGGGGAACCGATGACGCTGCTGCCGATGACGGCAGCTTCAGTGGGATAGATGCGTAGGGACAGGCGGTAGGGGCCAGCTGCGGTTTTTAGTCGAAGGACGAATACTTCCTGTTTAAGTTTGGTCCACAAACCAGCGGCAAACTCGGGGGAACGATTGGGTTGTCCGCGGACCTGATCGGACCAGGCTTTGGCCAATTCTTCAGGGCCTTGAACAGTGGCCAGCAGGCCGGCGACACTGGCCAGGGCGAGTTCATCGTCGTTGGAGTAAACATTTTGTAACAGGGCTTGCTCACCGCCAAAGGCCTGAGCCCAGGCGGCAGGTTTGGGTAGACGGCCGAGGGCAACTTCCTTCATGAACCAGGCGGCGAGAGCGGAGACTTTCTGCCGATCCCGTAACAGGCCGACGACAAGGGGAGCACGCGTGGGCGGCAGAGCAGGTGCGGCAGTGGGTGTAATGAGGCCGGTGGCAGGGGAGCCGCGGCAGGTGTGCCGGGTTGCACAGTTGCGGACGTTGGGGCGGGTACTGGGGGTGTAGCGGCGAGGGTTGGATTAGGAGATTGCGCAGGTGCAGGCTGCTGTGGAGCAGATGCAATGGGTGTGGCTATTGAGCCGATGGTGGGAGTGGGAGGCAGATGCAGGTCGTACTGCGGCGGACAAAGCGAAGGCAATCCTCAATGGTCATGCCGGTGAGTGCCTGATCGAGCGGTCGATTGGAGCCGAGTAGTTGGCGCATCACCTGATCGCTGAGCTTGTCCTGATGCTTGCCGGTCAGCCGAATCAGAGCAGCGCTGGCGGCAGGGAGATTCGGTTGACGTGTCAAGAAATCCAGCACCATGGGGGACAGGCTGTTTTCAGCAATGGCAATGTCGGTGAAAGCGACAAAGGGACTGACGTATATTGTGGGGGTTGCGGATGGTTGTTGGCCAGTTGACGGGTTGGAAGGACTGGATTCGCTGGCGGGGAAACTGATGGAAGCAAGTGCCTTCCATGCGAGTTCACGAATGGGGTGCAGGGGGATTTGGGGAACTAAGCAATTTGAAGTAGTTGTGTGAGCCTTGGGTGATGATGAAGGGTTCAGCAAGCTGTATCTGAAACGGCTGCTGAGGTGGGGTGGCATAAGGCTTGGGTTTAGGTGTGCTTGAGTCTGACGGAGGCTGCGGGACCTGGCCGAAGAGTTCATCAAGGGTCAGGGCATAATGAGGCAACTGGAGTTTGACTGTTCGCCCCACCGTTTCGGGTAGTGGAACCAGTTTGGCATTGGCGAGCAGTTCAAGTGTGCGCTGGGCCAGTGATGGATCGGCCCCTGATAAAAGCTGGGTATTGATCCAGTGGGCTGCCAGGGGTTCGGTATTGGAAGTGGCCAGCAGCGCGGCGATGACCATATCACGGCGGAGGGGATCGGTGAACTTGAGCTGTACCTGTTGAGCGAGCAATTTGTTGATATTGGTGGATTCAGGAGTGTTGGTAGTCGAAGGGGCTGTATTCAAATCGAAAGGATAAAAGGATTCTGGATTTGCCCGGTTTTCAGGGGAACCGGCGCGGGCGGCGGCGAAAATTTCCGCAAGCACGGTGACCGGGTCCGGGGCGTTGGCATCAACGATCAGTCGATTGGCAGTTTCGGTAAGGAGGTTGATGACTTCAGGATCGGTATTGCCGGATTGAGCAAGTCCGCGCAAGGCCAGCAACTGGGTTCCGGGATCGGCATTGCGGGCGGCAACTTTCAATAGATCAAGCGTGGCTGGTGTGGCTGGGCTGATGCTGACAAGATCGCTGATGATCTGGGCACGGGCTGCAGGGTCTTTGCCATCGAGAATAGCCCGGCTGACGTTATAAACATCGTCGCCGGATTTAGCCAGGGTCAGCAGTTTGGGACCAGACATGGCCTTGGCTGCCAAGCGCAGGTTCAGGGGATGCGAATCGGCTGCGACCATTTGCACCAGGGCATAAAGCTGGGTGCCGATATCTCGCGATGGGCCTTGGTTGTCGATTCGTGCGGCAGACAGGGCACGAAGGGAATCGTATTGAGCCAGGCCGATGCGCCAGGGCAGGGGCGGCGGGCCATCGAACTGCAGTTCACGGACCACGGCTGGGCTAAATTCGAAAATGGCCCAGACCAGACGGGGCCGCGGCGATTCCAGTTTTTGCGGGGCAGCGAATACGACTTTGGCGAGTTTCGTTGAAGATGCTTAGTTGCTGTGAATATTGCTGCTGTGTCTGCGACTGGTTGCGGATACGTTCGGCACGGGACTGCGCGGTCTCACCCGTAGGGGGCGGATCAAATCGCGGACGCAGCGGTTCCTTTTTGGTAAGCAGGTCGGGCTTAATTTTCAGGGCGTAGAGATTGTCGGATTCACGCACCATGGCGGTGGGGATGAAGCGGTCCAGCTGATAACGCAACACGCCTTGTGGTTCGATGGTGATTTGGCGTGTGAGTCGCGGTTGCTCAAGAGTGAGGCTGACGCCGGGGGGCAGGGTGAAAGATGTGGCTTCCTCCGTCGGAGCTATGGCACGCAGGCCTTGGCCCAAATCCGGACCAGCCGTAAAGTCCCCTGAGCCATATGACGGGACGGCTGAATCATCCACACGGGATTGGCCGCCATCGGCCTGGTCAACGGGAATGCGCCAGGCCACGAACCTCCCGCCACGCAGGCGCAAGAGATTTGCATCCAGTTCCAATGGCTGGTCACTCACCGGGAGAATGACCGGGATAGCCAGGTATTGTTTGCCAGATTCAGCCTGCAGATCCCACACCGGGTCTTCAATGCGATCAACCAGCAATGCATTGAGCGATAGCAATTCCTCCACCGCCAGATCAATTTGAGCTGGGCGTAAAGTCTGCTTGACGGGTTCCGCAGCGATTGAAGTTGTGGGGGGCGCAGCGGTATCGGTGGTCTGTGCAGAAAGCGGTAACTGCACGAACAAGCCGCCTGCCACGATCAGTCCGCTTGCAAGCACGGGTTTGGATACTGCGGAAGATTGCCGTTTGGTATCGGACATGGGTGGAACTCCGGCGTGTCGTTGATTAATGGCTCAGGAATATCTGCGAGCATACGAAACATCAGGCCTTGATGCCAGTGAACAGGCTTGATTCTACATCGCCGAAAACAACCTGTTCATCGTACAATATGCCACCATGAAATATGTCATTCTCATTGCCGACGGTGCCGCAGACCACCCCCTGGAAGAATTAGAGGGTAAAACGCCCTTTGAAGCCGCCCGTAAACCCCACACCGACCGCATCAGCCAAATGGGCCGACAGGGGACGCTAATCACCACCCCGGCGGGGATGGCCTGTGGTTCGGATGTGTGTTCGATGTGTCTGCTTGGGTACGACCCCCGGAAGTACCACAAAGGTCGCGCGCCATTGGAAGCAGCAGCCATGGGCTTGGAACTAACCCCGGAGGATTGGATTTTCCGTGTCAATCTGGTAACGGTGATAGACGGCAACATGCAGGATCACTCGGCTGGCCACATCAGCAGTGATGAGGGACGCAGGCTGCTGGAGGATTTTGCCAAACGCATTGATATGCCCGGGATGCTGCTGTATCCGGGGGTGAGTTACCGCAACATCATGGTGGATGCATCTGGGCGAAATGGGCAGGTCGGGCGTGACTGGTCGGAGTTGAAAACGACACCGCCGCATGACGTGCCGGGTGATCCAATGCGTAAGCACCTGCCGGTGGGCGGGCCTCATGCGGAATTGTTGCAGCGCATGATCGCTGAGAGCGAAGTGTTTTTCCGGGGTCATGAAATCAACCACACACGCCGGGAGATGGGGGAGTTGCCAGCCACGCATGTCTGGCCATGGGGCCAGGGACGCAAACCGGTGATGCCCAGTTTTGAATCACGCTTTGGGAAGAAGGGGGCGATGATTACGGCTGTGGATCTGCTGGCGGGGATCGCTGCGTTCATCGGCTGGGATCGGCTGGATGTGCCGGGCCAGACCAGCTACCACGACACTGATTATGCTGCCGCAGGATCGCATGCCCTGAAAGCTTTGGAAAAGTATGACTTGGTGTGCGTGCATATCGAAGCACCGGACGA
>JAAUTM010000121.1 GCA_012031455.1 Phycisphaerales bacterium | reverse complement strand
GCGATGTTGGAAACCAGCGCTCCCTTAATCATCGGCCCCAAATCACATCAGCGGATATTGCTGGACTGGAACAACTACCAATGCGGCTACACCCAGCTGATTGTCAGCGGCGGCAAGGGCAGCCGAATCAGTCTGGAATGGGCCGAGAGCCTCTATGAAAGCCGGGAATCCCAAGCCAAAGGCCACCGGGATCAGGTGGAGGGCAAGTTTTTCCGTGGGGTGGGCAATGTTTATCTGCCCGATGGCGGCGAGCAGCGTTTCTTCGAACCCTTGTGGTGGGAAGCCGGCCGGTATGTGCAGGTGCAGGTGACCACTGCCGATGAACCGGTGGTGATCCAGCGGCTGAGTCTGATGGAAACGCGTTACCCGCTGGATGTGCAAAGCCGGTTTGAGTTTGATGATGACCGGCTTAATCAGGCTGCGACCCCGATGTTGCGCACCCTGGAAATGTGCAGCCACGAAACTTTTATGGACTGCCCGTACTACGAGCAGCTCATGTACGTTGGCGACAGCCGGTTGGAGGCCCTGGCCACGTACATGCTCACTGCCGACGACCGGTTGCCTCGACAGGCCCTGAAGCTGTTTGATTCAACGCGCATGGCCAGCGGACTGGTCCGTGCCAGTTTCTCCAAAGCGGTGCATGTGCTGCCCGGTTTTGCGCTCTGGTGGATCGGGATGGTTTACGATTACGCGCTCTGGCGTGGCGATGAGGCATTTGTACGCTCGTTGTTGCCGGGCGTGCGGGCGGCCTTGGACCATGTCATGACCCACACCACCGATGACCACCTCGTGGCAGTGCCCGATGGCTGGCATTTCGTGGACTGGGTCCCGTCGTGGAACAACAGCTCACCCTGGCCCGTCGGCACACCCTCGGCAGGCAACGGCGGAGTATGCGGCATTTTCAATTGGCAGTTTGTGCTGGCTCTGAACATGGCAGCAGAACTCGATCGCTGGCTGGGCGAAAAAGAATCAGCCATGCGCTGGCAGCGACTGGCCAGGCAATACGCCAAGGCGATTCACGAATTATTCTGGAACCAGGCCCGCGGGCTTTATGCCGACGATCTGCATCATCAGCACTTTTCGCAGCATGCCCAGTGTCTGGCCATTCTGACAGGGCTGTTGCCCCTGAATATGCAACATCAGTTGATGGAAAAAACCTTAAGCGATGCGTCGCTGGCGCAGACCACAATTTACTTCCGGCATTACCTGTTTGAAGCGCTGGGGCAACTGGGCATGGGGGATCAGATCGTCAATCTGATGGAACCGTGGTTTGCCCTCAATGACCAGGGTTTTAAGACCATATACGAATCGCCGGGTGAGCCGAGGTCCGATTGCCATGCCTGGGGTTCGCACCCGCTTTATCACTATGGAGCCACGCTGCTGGGCATCCGACCCGATGGCATGGGCTTTGATTCGGTGCGCATCAGTCCGCAACTGGATCGCATGCAATTCGCCAAAGCACAGGTGATGCATCCGCGTCTGGGTCTGATCCGGGTGACCACGGATTTTCAGGAATCACACAGGGGTTATCAGATCGAGTTGCCTCCGGGCCTGCATGGCCGATTTGTCACCAAAGATCACAGCCAGCTGTTGTCGCCGGGCTCCACCTTCATCGAGTTACCGATGCTGCCAGCACCCGACACATCCCACTCATTAAGAGGGAGCCTTTTGTGAAACCGATTCACGCAGAACGATTTCATGGGAATCCGCTCATCCGGCCCAAGGATGTCAGGCCCTCTGCCAGCGATCTGGAAGTGGCCTGTGTGCTGAATCCGGGAGCGTTCGTTTATCAGAACCGCATCGGGTTGCTGTTGCGTGTGGCAGAGCGTCCCCGTTCGGAGGCCGACTGCATCACCACGTGTGTATGCGATCCCTCAGCTCAGGGGGCGTGCGCAGAATCCGCTATCGCAAGGATGATCCCAAACTCAGTTGTACCGATCCGCGAGTGCTTAGTTACGACGGAGAGCCTTTGCTCACAACGCTGTCACACCTGCGCTTGGCATGGAGCGAGGATGGCAGGCATTTTGTGGTCGATGACCAGCCCACGCTCATCGGGCAAACCAGCCATGAGAATTACGGCCTCGAAGATTGCCGGGTGACTTGGCTGGAGGATCTGTATCACCTGACATTCACCGCTGTGTCGCAGGTCGGGGTGGCGGTAGGCATGATGACGACCGAGGATTGGAAACACTTTGACCGCAAGGGTCTGATTCTGCCACCGCACAACAAGGATTGCGCCTTGTTCCCCCGCCGAATCGCCGATCAGTACTGGTGCCTGCACCGTCCCAGCGGACAGGGTCTGGGCGGTCATTTCATCTGGACCGCGCAATCACCGGATACGCAACACTGGGGCGAACATCACTGTCTGGCCCGTACCCGTCCGGGCATGTGGGACAGCCGGCGCATCGGTGCCAATGGCCCGCCGATTGAAACACCCCAGGGTTGGCTGCTTTTATATCACGGTGCCGATGAGCAGAGCCGGTATTGCCTTGGCGCAATGCTGCTGGATCTGGACAACCCCCGTCGGGTGCTGGCACGCAGCCAGGCCCCCATCTTCCAACCTCAGGAAACTTATGAAACCCAGGGTTTCTTCGGGCAGGTGGTATTCAGCAACGGACATGTGGTGCAGGGGGATGATCTCCTTCTTTATTACGGTGCCGCCGATGAGGTGATCTGCGGGGCCGTGCTGAAAATATCAAAATTGCTGGCGATGCTGCGCTCGGGCATGTCGCCGGTGGAATCCTGCCGTTGAGGCAGCGTCTTAGAACCCACGAGTCATTGTTCACTTTTACCCCGATGGAGCAACGCGGATGAAAATCATGCAATCACGAGGCAGTTGTATTGTGCTGGCAGGGCTGTTGTGTTTGTTGAGTGCGACCATGGCCATAGCCTGGCCGATGGCCTGGGCAGCCGGACCCGACGGACAAGGCGGTTCGCGTTTTGCGGAGGAGGTATTCGGCATAGAAGGCCGGCATTCGTTCCGCGAGAATCGCACGGTGCGGGTGCAGCTTTACGAGTGCAACATTCCCGCCAACATTCTCTGGCCCGGCGACAAACCGACGTTTGTGTTTCAGGTGGAGAACCTCACCGATCAGCCCATGAACATCACCGGCAAAGTCGATGTCATTCAGTACGCCTTGCGTACCCCCGGCGATGACTTTTCATGGTCAACTTCATCAAGCTCGCGGACTGCGGATCCGTTCCCTTCACCACCAAAATTCCGCCCAAGGGTTTTGTCAACCTCAGCTTTGACAATCTGCCATCCCCGAACGCTTTGGCGGCTATGGCCTGGTGGTGGACCTCGGCAGCCAGGGACGCTTGATGGGGGCACTGACCACCCGTGTCATCAAGCCCACCCAGGCTACCAATCCCAAGCCCTTTCCCCGGGTGATGATGGATGGCCATTACCCCGATGTGCTGACCCGCATCGGCGTGGTGAGCAACCGCCGTGGGGGTGTCGATGCGTTTGATGTCCTCCCCCGATTTCAATTCCTGGTATGCAGGCTTGAGCAATCAACTGCGCGAACTGCACAAAAATAACGTCACCACCACCATCGAGTTTGGCGGGGGCAACGAACAGGTTCAACCCATGGGCAAATGGCGCGGACCGACTTTCACCGATGCCAAAGGCACTCCCTACCCGATCATGGACAACGCCTGGCTCCCGCAGTACGACAAGGATTTTCAGGCCTTTGTCAAGCGCATCATGAGTGACCATGGCTGGCCCAAGGGGCCGGTCGTCGGTGCCAAACTCTACAACGAACCCTGGGAAGGTGGCGGGATCGATGGCTGGGGCGCGGACATGCTCCGTTATCGTGAAATGTATACCGCCCTGGCACTGGGCGTAGAGGAAGCACGAAAAGAAGCCGGGGTGGAGGTCCTGCTGGGCGGCTGCGACAGCACCTCCAACACCTTCGACAAACTGTTTGCCACCGGCGATGAGCCGTTTTTGAAATGGCTGGATTTCACCTCGCTGCATTATCAGGGCATGAACACCCCCGTGGGTTACAAGCCCTGGCGTAAGCGGGTGGATGCCGAGGCAACCCCGCCCCGGTGCGCATCTGGGACACCGAAAGCTGGGTCGCCAACTCGGATGAGCGTATCGCAGCCGTGCTCTCGGCTTACTGCGCCTCAGGCTACCAGCGCGTGGTCGGCACATTCGGTGATGGGTTTATTCAGGGCGTGGAAACCATCACCCTGCGTAAGAGCGGGGATGCTACGGACAAGAAATTTATCAAGCGACCCTGGTCAGTGGGCGCAGCCGTGGCCGCATTCAGCGCCATGATCGGGGACCGCCCCTTCCGCGAACTGCTCTTCCGCACGGGCTGCCATGGATCATGGTGTTTGATGGCGAGCCCAATGAGCAAGGCGACCGTAACTGGGAAGATGGCACCGTCGTGGTGGTGGCGACCTTGGGCCGGTCTTCAACCGGGATACCCTGCCCTTCCGTAGCGTGGCCATTAAAGATGCGAAGATGATCATCGCCACCGATGGCGATCTCTACCAGCTCTACGATAGTTATGCCAACCCCGTGCCGCCCACCGAAGCCGGCATCACCCTGCCTCTGGATGGCAGCGGCTATTACCTGCGTGGCAATGGGCAACCCGGCAGCTTCCGTAAACTGCTCGATGCCCTGCGTAACGCCCGCATCGAAGGTGTCGCCCCGGTGGAAATCAAGGCTCATGACCTGACCGCCCGCATCGAACAGGGTGGCGAACTTCAGCTTACCCTCACCAATGTGCTCAATCGCCCCGTCAGTGGAAACCTCCGCGTCGCCATCAGCGGGCTTCAACATGAAAATCATGAGCAGCAACTGAGCCTTGAGCCTCATGAATCACGGATCGTCCCTATCAAGGTTCTGCCCGGTAAGTCGGCTGCGGACAACAGCTACGCCTTGGAAGCATCGTTTGAAGCACAGGGCGAGATGAAGGTGCAGCACAAGGAAACCATGCGCGTGAATGTGGTGTCAAAGCTCACCCCCACGATCGATGGCAAGCTTGACGACTGGGAACAAGCCTTGCCTCAGTCGATTTCCTCCGACGGCGTGGTCAAACCCAGCACCGAGCAGATGGCCTGGCGCCCGTGGGAGAAAATTGAAACCAGCAGTTCCAAGGGTTTTGCCATCGGTTACCTGGCCTATGACGACGAGTTCTTCTACTTTGCCGCCAAAATCACCGACAGCACTGTGCATCCGGGCATGCACCGCATGGAAAACTCCAATGACGATGAGTGGTTCTATCCCGAAGTTGTTTACCGGGATGGTAAACCCGTACGCTGGCCTGAAGGTGTAAGGCGCTACACTTATGCCAAGCAGCCGGAGCTGCCTGCCGGGAATTTCCCTGGTCGTGACAATGTGCAGATCGGCTTTGGTGTGCTCGAGGATGACGAGAAGGACTACGAGCCTTATCCGCCGGGCACCCGTCCCCATTTTGGTTTCATCCCCACCAATGACTATGAGTACGCGCTCAACCCGATCGCCCGTCAATATGGTGGTGGCACGGAAATCTGGCGTCTGCATGTGCCTGGCATGACGGAGAAAAACCTCTACCCCCGTCAGCCTGCCGGTCCCTTTGA
>JAAUTM010000120.1 GCA_012031455.1 Phycisphaerales bacterium | reverse complement strand
CGTGATCAGTCATGGAGGGAACAACATCATATCGTGTTTGAAGGTCGCTTTGACAGTTGGGCTGGGCTGTGGTCTAATTCGTAGCTTGCTTTTGCAGGGCAATGTGCCTCTGAAGTTCCATCACCGGGTCAGCGGTAGTCACCGCCTCGCCCTCCTGGAGCGTTCCCGCAAGCGGGTTGCATGTTGAACCTGCGTAATCGGGAACCCCGTACCATGGCCAATTACACAGGCCCGAAGGTCAAACTGTCACGTCGTGTTGGTGTGCCCATTGTCGATCTGCCCAAGCACACATCCAAACGCGAACTCAACCCCAACGGAATGCACGGTTATCGTGGCCGGCGTTTGCGTGACTACGGTATCCGTCTCAACGAAAAGCAGAAACTGCGTTACCACTACAACCTGCTGGAAAAACAGTTCCGTCGCTATCTTGATGAAGCGGGCAGGGCCAAGGGTAACACCGGGGAAGTGTTGCTCCGACTGCTGGAACAGCGGCTGGACAGTGTGATCCGCAGGCTCGGCTGGACCAGGTCGATCTGGTCAGCCCGGCAGCTCGTGGGTCATGGGCATGTCATGGTCAACGGCCGCAAGGTGGACCGCCCCGGCTATCAGATCAAAGTCGGTGACAAAATCACCATCAAGAAGGAAAAGACGCAGAAGATCGTCCGTGAGAACATGGAGTCTCTGCCCGGTCACCAGGTTCCCGGCTGGCTGGGTTTTGATCCTTCAACCCTCACGGCTTCGGTGAACCTGATGCCAACTTCCGATCAGGTTCCCTTTGATGTGAACATGAATCTGATCGTCGAATTGTACCGCTGATTTGGCTGTTGTATTTGATGAATCAAGGCCCAGGCATGGCCATGCCTGGGCTTTTTTTATGCGTAAAATGTTTTGTGTTGGAAGTGTTGTCGTGGTTGTAGCTTCAGCGTTTGAACCCTATGCTAAACACTACCACATTCGAGTGCCCCTATGCGTTTATCCCGTAAAACTGACTACGCCCTGCGTGCCTTGATGACTCTTGCTGCCCAGAATGGCAAAGGTACGATTTCGATCCGTGAACTGGCTCAGCGTAACGATGTTCCCAAGCGATTTCTGGAACACATCATGCTGGAAATGAAGCAGCAGGGATGGGTGGAAAGCTTGCCAGGTCGGGATGGGGGGTTATCGCCTGGCCAAGCCGCCCGAGCGAATTACGATGGGTATGGTGGTGCGTCATTTCGACGGTTTGCTGGCGCCGATCGGTTGTGTTTCGGTTAACCAATACGAACCTTGCACGCAGGAAAATTGCTGCAAATTTCGCAGAGTGCTGCTGGATATTCGCAATTACACCGCAAGGACGATGGATCGGGCGACTCTGGCTCAGGTGATTCAGGGCGAACCGGTGAGCCGAAGTGAGGTCTTTGACGAATCGCTGGTGGGCGGCGCGGGGATTTGATGGTATTGATTGCAATACAAACCATGCACCTGCGGTGCATCGCTAAACATTACAATGGCGCTGCACCTGCGGTGCATCGCTAAACATTTCATTGGCGCTGCACCTGCGGTGCATTACTCAACGGCGCGATGTGAAAATACGATGGGGAACCGTTGACTGACATATGCGTCCAATGGATTAACACCCCAGAGGACGATGTCATGCACAATCATTTATTCCGTTCGTGGTTACTGATACTGCTTGTGTTCACAGCCATGGTGCGTGGTGATGGTTTGATGGTGGTGCATCCGCCCATGGAGATTGCCGTACCCCCCGGCCATCCGAGGTTTGCGCCGCTGACGGTGGACCATCACCACGTCACGGTCAGCATCAATGATCAGATTGCTGTGACCCATGTGGACCAGGTGTTCCGCAACCCCTCCGACCAACGTTTGGAAGCTACCTACTTGTTCCCCGTGCCCAAGGGTGGCCAGCTCGACAAGTTCGAGATGGATGTGGACGGGAAGATGATGGAAGCTGAACTGCTCGATGCTGGCAAAGCCAGGCAGATCTACGAAGAGATCGTGCGCAAAGCCCGTGATCCCGCACTGCTGGAATATGCGGGGCAGGACCTTATCAAGGTACGCATTTATCCCATCGAGCCACGCTCCACCAAACAGGTCAAGCTGCGTTACACGCAATTGCTTACGCGTGATGGCAAAATGGTGCGTTATGTGTATCCGCTGAATACGGAGAAGTTTTCACCCACCCCGATACAAAGCGTGTCGGTGAAAGTGGAAGTTAGCGCCAAGCAGGCAATTCAGACGGTGTATTCGCCCAGTCATGCGGTGGATGTAACTCGGCAAGGTGCCAGCAAATTGACGGTTGGCTTTGAAGTGAACAACGCACGACCCGACACTGATTTCGAGTTGTATTTCAGCACAGCGGACCCTGCCGCCGCAACAACACAAAACAACATCGATCTATCAGTGATCAGTTTCAACAATGGGATGGATGCGGACGAGGGTGGGTATTTTCTAATGTTGGCCAGTGCGCCATGGAAGGCATCGGATTCGGCCATCATCGAAAAAGATGTGGTGTTTGTCGTGGATACATCGGGGTCGATGAACGGAGATAAAATCGCCCAGGCCCGGCGGGCGCTTCAATATTGCCTGAACAGCTTGAATGCGGGGGATCGTTTTGAGGTCATCCGTTTTGCCACGGAATCTGAAGGAGTTTTTGGCAAGCTCGTACGAGCGGATGAGGAGCATCGCAAGCAGGCGACACAAACCGTCGAGGGATTCACGGCCAGGGGTGGCACTGCGATTGAAGCGGCCCTTCAGTCAGCTATGAAAGTGGCCATGGAACGTGATACACCCACCCGACCCATATCGCTTGTGTTTCTGACTGATGGCCAGCCCACCGTCGGTGCCCGTGATATCGAGACCCTGCTCAAGGTGGTGCAAAAGGAAAAAGATGGACAGGCCATGCGCGTGTTTACCTTTGGGATTGGCAGCGATGTCAACACCCACCTGCTCGACCGTATTGCCCAGGACACCAAAGCCTACGCCCAATACGTTTTGCCCAGCGAGGACATCGAGGTAAAGGTGTCGTCGTTTTTCGCGCGGATCAGCAACCCGGTGCTGACCGGGGTCAAACTGGAGGTCGACGGGGTGAAGGTCAGCAAGATGTACCCGCAGGACTTGCCGGATTTGTTTGAAGGGGACCAGCTGGTCATAGTGGGGCGTTACAGCGGATCGGGTCAAGCCAGGATTACCCTCACAGGGCAAAGCGACAAGGCTGCGCGCCGATTTGTCACCGAGGCGGCGTTCATGCAGCGCAGCAGCGAAGCGGGTTTTATTCCTCGATTGTGGGCGACAAGGCGCGTGGGTTCCCTGCTGGATCAGGTCCGTCTGCATGGTGAAAACCAGGAACTCAAGGATGAAATCACCCGGCTGGCCAGGCAGTTCGGCATCGTTACGCCTTACACGGCTTTCCTGATTGTAGAAGATGAAACCCGGCGCGAGGTGCCCGTGGCCCAGCGCATCATGCCAGCGATGTCGGCACCTGAGGCAGCACCCATGCGAGAGGAACTCTATCGGGCGGCTGGTGCCATGAAGGAAAGCAAAGCCGGGGATGATGCGGTCGCCAACGCTCAGTTGAATGAGGCCTTGAAACGAGCGGACAAGCCCACCAGCCTCAGTGGCGACTTGAACATGTCATACCAAGGGCGAGCATTCGGTGGCAGCAGTGCGGTCTCCGAGTCCGTTCGACAGAATCTGGGACAGATGCAACAGCAGTTGCGATTTGTCAATGGTCAGTCGTTTTACCAGAACGGCAAGCAGTGGACCGATGCCCGGCTTGCCTCCACGACTAACAGCTCCATGGTGGAGGTGGTGTTTGGCAGTGACGAATATTTCGCGCTGCTTCGCAAGCACCCGGAAATCGCGCCATGGCTATCGCTGGGATCGAATCTGCAGTTTTTGCTTGGTGACAAGATGTATCAGGTTGTTGAGGCTGCGGGACGGTCGTGATAGTTGCGGGATGAACAGACCCAGACATGGCCATGCATGAGTTTTGAGAGGTATTTGAAGGCATGGGGTTTCATGGCCATGCGTGGACTTTTGAATCAACTAACGAAGGTAACGGTTTTTCATAAAGGATATGGCCATGAATATGACAGGCATGATGAAGCTGATGTGGGTGCTGGCTGCGGTGTTGGGATTGATGACAACGAACATTCACGCCCAAGATTTGCAGCAGCCTCGGATAGAAGTGTGTTTCGTGCTGGATACAACGGGGTCGATGTCGGGTTTGATTGAGGGTGCCAAGCAGAAGATATGGTCGATGGCCGGGGACATGCTTCGTGCCAAGCCCACGCCAGCGGTGAAAATCGCTTTGCTGGGTTACCGCGACCGTGGCGATCAATATGTCACCCAGTGGTTTGACCTGACGGATGACATTGATGCGATGTATGCGCAGCTGATGGAATTCAAGGCTGATGGTGGAGGGGATGGACCTGAGTCGGTGAATCAGGCTTTGCATGAGGCGGTGACAAAGATTTCATGGAGCAAGGATAAATCGGTTTACAAGGTGATCTTTCTGGTGGGCGATGCCCCGCCACACATGGATTACAAAAACGATGTGCAATACATGCAGAGTTGTGAACTGGCGGTGAAGAGCGACATCATCATCAACACCGTGCAATGCGGGAGCGATGGTCAGACGACAACGGTATGGAATCGGATCGCCAAACTTGCGGAAGGTTCATTTGCAGCCATTGATGCGGGGGGCGGAATGCAGGTGGTTGCAACACCCGTGGATGATGAACTGGCGAAATTGCAAGGCGCGCTGGCGGGTACCGTGGTCGCTTATGGTGATGCACGGCAGCAGAAGGAAGTGTCGAGCAAATTAAGTTCGGCAGCCATGGCGGATAAAGCAATCAACGCCGACCGCATGCTTTATATGTTCTCTGCATCGGAATCCACTCCAGCATCGGCGGCGGCACCGTCGATGGTGGTCAGTGGCAGGGGTGACCTGGTGCGAGATGTGGCGGAGGGCAAGGTGGAATTAAGTGGATTGAAACCAGAGGAACTGCCTGCGGAGTTGCAGAAACTCGATGCCCCCGCACGCGCAAAATACCTTGAAGAACAGGCTGGTAAACGCAAAGTATTGCAGAATCAAGTGGAAGAATTAACGAAGCAGCGGCAGGAGTTTATAGATGCGGAATTGGCAAAGCAGGCTGCAGAGGGCAAAGGCGATGGGTTTGATTCGAAAGTGCGTGAGATGGTGCGCAGTCAGGCGGCAGTCAAGGGGATGAAATGGGAGGAGTAAGTGAAGTGGCAGGAACCCACACCGGTTCGGTGTGGGCTTCGCGGTGCGGGCTTCGATTAATGAATGTGGGCGTCTTGTTGGAGGGAGAATTGCGGCTTAACATAGATCTATGGCGACGGATATAACGCAACTCAAGATTGTGCTTTACCCTGACCCGGTACTTCGACGGAAAGCCGAGCCGATCACGGTGATCAACGATGAAGTACGGCAAACCGCCAAAGCGCATGCTCGAGTTTGATGCAACCAGGCCCCGGGGGGTGGGGGTTGGACTGCACCGCAAGTGGGACTATCGTGGAGGTTGTTTGAGCCATGCCACGGGTGACCCCGAAGGATGACCTG
>JAAUTM010000119.1 GCA_012031455.1 Phycisphaerales bacterium | reverse complement strand
TGCTCCGTCGGGGCCTCGGTTGGTGGGGCCACTGTTGGCGGTAGCTCGGTTGTGGCCAGTGCTGTCGGCGGGGCCTCGTAGCGGGGGCATCGGTTGGGGGTACCGCTGTGGCAGGGGCCTCGGTGGGGCGGTGCTGTTGTGGGGGTACCGCTGGTGGCAGGGGCCTCGGTGGGTGGTACCTCGGCAACAGGCGTAGCGGGAGCCGCACCACACGCCGGCTACGGTCGCCACAGCTAGCAGCACCACTATCAGGCTGGCAAGCCTGAGCAGAATATGGGCCATCGGCAGTTCTCCTGATACTTCAGAGCAACGATACAACGTATGCTTTTTAACACGACGACGCAGGCCGGTTCTGTGAACTTTCTTACGCTGGCAGTGCCTACTCTGGCGGCGCACACGGCGGCGGGTCGCGCAGCCACGGCTCAAAATCAATATTGACACCCGCCGCATCGCCGCGCCCTTCCGGGTTGAGTTCGGGGTGGTAGGGGCCGCTGTCGTCGCCCCACCAGTTGTTTTCCATCACCAGCGCTACTTCGCTGGCGGCACCGCGCCCGATGCCAAAGTCGAGGTAGACCGGCTCAATCGGGGGGGTATGCTCCGTGATGAAGTTGTTCTCAATCAGCAGGCGCGGCGGCGGCACCTGGAGATTCTGCGAGCTATATTTGAAGCCCAGTTGATTACCAATCAGCGCATTGCAGGTGATCGTGCCATACACCGGACCTTCCGACCAGATCAGCAGGTTGGCGATGGTGCCGCCCCGGAACAGGTTACCCTGAATCTGCGTACCCAGGCCAAAGAAGGGGTCGCTATTGTAATAGTAGATCTGGACTTCGGCGGCATTCGAGGCGAGCCGATTACCGCCGAAGCGATTGTTATACAATTCAACCGTGTTTCCGAATTCATAATTCAGGTTGAGTGCTCCACCGTAGGGCAAATCGTTGCCGGCTACCTCGCTGTCACGCATCTCAACGCGGCTATCGTTGACAAGGATCGTGCCGCCATTTGCGTTGAAGCGCGAGTTACGAATAATCAACTCGCCGTTTTCGCTCGTCAGTACCGTGCCCGTTGCACCGCCGCCCGTAATCTCGGCGTGGTCAAGCGTAATTGAACTGCCCTCTTCGCCGTAGATAGCTTCCCAGCGCTGCCGACTTGCGGCAGTAAAGCGCACCGGACGACCGGGTTCACCAAGCGCGACAAGTTGCCCGCCATTCACAATAATCGCTGCTCCGGGGGCCATACGCACTTCTACGCCGGGGTCAATCACCAGAATCGCATTGGAAGCCAGTTCAACATCACGATTGATAACAAACGGGCTTTCTTCGGTTGTCCAGCGGACATCGCCCGTAATCAACGTCACCGATGGGGTTGGCGGCGGGAAGACAATCGGCGGAATGGTCGGGGATACTCGGCACCGGCTCCCGCGCGAGCGTTCGCCCAACAGTGTATCGTCCGTGGCTGGGTACGCAAGGGTTTCAGATTATTTTGTCCATTGATTTTGAAACCTTCATCACTTCCAACACAGTGATATCGACCGCTTCCAGCTAATGCTGGAGCAAGGTAGCGATATCTTGTGAGGATTAATACAAGAATCGTGCCGAAGTGCTACGTTCGTTCGGAAATCGGCCAGAAATAAAAGAGTTTGTTATCTGAAATCTGCGAAAAATCTGCGGAAAATCAGCGAATTATCACTATTTTCAAACCATTGAGTAATAAATGAATTTTCTGGTGCTGATGATTCAGCCGTATTTGCGAATCACCCCCACCACGATGCCTTGAATCTGCACACTGTCAAGCCCGGCATAAAATCGGTTCGTAGTTGGTATTGGCTGGCTGCAGGCGGATGCGATCTTTCTCGCGGTAATATTTTTTCAGCGTTGCTTCGCCGGTGTCCAGCAGGGCGACCACCGTTTCCCCATTGCGGGCGGCATTGCGTTTTTCAATGATGACGTAGTCGCCTTCTCGGATATGTTCCTCGATCATGGAATCACCCCGAACCCGCAGCACGAAACGTTCGCCACCCTGGGCCTTACGGCTTGCGGTGAATAGCTCTTCCAAGTCGAGGTATTGACGATCCTCCACCGCTTCAATCGGCTTGCCTGCGGCAATGCTGCCCACAAACGGCAAACGGGTGGCACGTTCCTCATCAGGCAGCCGGGTGCTGGCTGACACCTCCAAAGAGCGAGCCTTGTTGGCCTGCCGACGCAAGGCCCCCTTTTTGATCAACGCTTCGATGTGCTCGAAGATGGTGACCTTGGTGACGTCCAGTTCGTCGGCCAGTTCCTGCATGGTCGGTGAATAGCCGCGGGTCAGGCGAAAGTCGCGAATGCGGGTCAGAATGTGCAACTGTTTGGGCGTGAGATTCATCGTTCACCTCAATGGATTCTGGGATTGGCGCGGCAATACTGCGAGGCACGGGAAACGGTGGGAGCGTCGGCTGGCCTGCGGGAACATGGTCCAACTGCTGCAATCCGGGAATCGACCCGGACTCGGGGTAACCGACTGTCCCATGATCCATCACCGACTGATTCGAATATGCAGCAGGCTGATCCGCTGCACAAGCTCGGCTGGAATCGGCATGGTGATCGGCAACACGGCCACCTGTGGCAACCCGGCCCTTACCCCGTTGCCAGTGACTCGCTGATGCCGCACTTTGCTGCTTACGCGCTGTGCTGGGGCATAGGTGCCAGTGGCTTGCGGAACCGTGTGCTGATAACTGTCGTTCTGACGGGCGTTGCCACCCGACTGGCCAAACACAATAGGTTGGGGTGACTGTATTGCCGCCTTGCGGGGCATGCGCAGGTAACCGGCCTGCCCGCCTGCGGATTCGTCTTCCCCGGAGGTTGCATGCCTGCCCCCCACCTGCCGAAGCAGCGATTGCCCATGAACCTCGTAACGCACTTGGAAATCTCCGCCCGGACCCAGCATAACCAGTGGATTGCTCATGATTGAAACTCCCAGCCAGATTCAGCCAAACCATTGCCCCAGGCAAAGCGCCAAGGCAACGGGCTGATGTCTGACGGGTTTTAGTTTCGACCATTCCCATGGTGCTGCTTGAAAGTTGAACCCCAAGTCGGTTCGGTTTTTGTTCACCCGAATGAATACCTTACAACATGTCGGGGGACAAATCAAGTGATATACGCTGGTTAAAGGAAAAAATAGTCAATTTCCGCTAAATCGAGGGATTGAACAACCCCAAAAACAGGGGAATTATCGGGCATGGAATAAGATTCTGCATGTGACTTGTTTCAAGGGCGTCACTATGATGGTCCTATATTCCGATACCAGAAGGTGTGAACCAGATGATTGATCAGCAAACCCTTGATACTGCCGGTCGTTTGCTCGTTGATGCTTCCCCGCCGGGGTCGGGTGTAATTCTATTTGGCTCCAATGCACGGGGCGATGCCGGTGCGGATAGCGATGCGGACTTTTTAGTGATTGAACCGGAAATCATAGACAAACATCGAGAAATGGTTCGTTTATTGGAGGTCCTGCGTCCTCTGCGAGTACCAGCCGATGTGCTGGTCACCACCCGCGAGCAATTTCGATTCTGGCGGGACACCCCGAACACCGTTTATTTTCACGCCGCAAGGGAGGGCCGCCGCTATGGATCGATCCCTTGAACTGGCGCAAATGTTTCTCAAACGCGCCCGTGAAGATCAGCACATTCTCCAATGCCTGGTACGATCTCCGAACGTCCCTCTGTGGGGACTTGGATTTCACGCCCAGCAGGCGATAGAAAATCTATCAAAGCCGTCCTTGCCCACAAACGTATAGGTTTCACCAAAACACACAACCTTGGTCAGTTGTTGGATCTGTTACCTGACCCTCCTAAGTCATTTCCGCCAGATGGAGAATGGCTACCGATGCTGACACCTTTTGGTGTGGAACACCGTTATGGATTGGATGACATCACCGCTTGGCCGGATGGCATGAATACAGACAAGGTCATGGATTGTGTTGAGCGCACTTGCGCCTGGGCTGAAAGACAACTATCAATCCAACACTGATCTCCGCCTCTGGCAAACAAAGTCATCAGGCTTGTGCGCCTGATTGATTACCCTCGTCCTGTGACACATTCACCCACCGCTTGCCTTCCGGGGTTGCGGATAATCCGTCAGCACTTTTTCAATGCGCTTATGGTCCCACGCACCAGTTGCGATGAGCAGGCGATAATTCAGCGTCAATTCAAAATCACGTGGCAGAATGTAGTTTTCCGCATACACAGCGCTGGCCCCATCCCCGGATAGCCGCTGTTGCGCACAAACCATCGCGTGGGATGGCGAGGGTTGTCCGGATGGTCAGCGATCACCAGCGTGGATTGTCGCAGTGAACCATCATGCCTGCCAATGTACGCCAGCCAGGGCGAAGGCAACCCCAACTGCTCGATGCCCTCACGGTTATTCGACCCCAGCACCGTCCCGCCCAGAAATGACCACGGGCCGCGCCAGTACAACCCCCCGTAACTCGCCGAGCGATGCCCCATGGTCTGTGGCGATGCCAGACAGAGCGTATCCGTATGCACGTTCTTCAAATTGAATTCAAGGTCCAGCATCCACCAACCAGCCTGCTCATCAATCCGAGGGATACTCAAAGTTCGACGCTCATGAATCAACCGCTGGCCCCCAGCCGTCTGCCAGGCCAGTCGCTGCACCATTTGCAACTGGTCATCGCTGAGCTTGATGGCATCCCAGCCGCGATGTCGCTGCGTGGCGTGATTGTCCGGCACGGGTTCGCCCGCTTTGGGGGATTGCACCCAGCCGCCCCAGAAGTTGTGCCCACTCACATCAAAGAAAGAAAACGACCAGCCCCCGTTGCCATGGATGGTCCGCCGGGCGATGGTTGGTCAGTGTATCCCCCGCCAGGGTACAAAGCGGATGAAAATAAGGCTTGGGTGCTTCAATCGGCGGAGCTGGCTGCTGATAAACATAACTGAACAACAACAGACCACCGTAGCTGAATTCAATCCGCTCCCCCAAATGATGCACAAGATGTGCTTTCATCGTGACTGGCACTTCCCTTCCTCCAAGTTCACACCGATCATCACTCTAGGCGTGAATGCCACGGTTTTCTCAAACCATGGGGGGAAATATCGCATCGCCGCAGGATCATATTTGACTCTGGTGACTTTCGGTTTGCAAATCAATGGCACGCATCAACAGGCTCTGGCATGGCCATGCCCGGGCTTTGGGTTTCAAGGGCGTGATCGCTCAGGCGGCAAATCGACCTGCCAAGGGTTGCATATGTGCTTCAATTTGAATTAACGAATCGGGAAGGGCGCCGTTACCGAAACGCGCCCACCAGTTAATAATGGTTAAACCTATATGCCGGTCATCGCTCTCCCGGCGGAGGAGCAGTAAACCATCCACGGTTTCCTCCCCCACTGCCGGATCATGCCGGGCATCGGCTTGGCGCAGGTACAAAACATCCGCGGTCAGGTCATAATGGAACCAGACCGTTTCGTTGATCACGCCTTCGATGGTGTCGGTTTCACGGCCATTCGATGCTTCCGCTTGCTCGTCGCGCCAAGTAGGCGGTTTTTACAAGACCTTCAACCACATCCACGATCACCACCATTATAACCGTAGAG
>JAAUTM010000118.1 GCA_012031455.1 Phycisphaerales bacterium | reverse complement strand
GTTTGAAGGCAGCTCCGGCGACGGCGTGGATTATTACTCGGTAAGTCTGCTGGCCAGCCAGGTGGTCACGGTGCAGTTGGGGACATCATTCACCGATGGGTTCCTGGCCATGGGGGTGCTCAACCCGGATGGACAGATCATCGCCACTAACTATTCGAATACTACTTCGGGGATTCCCTCGATCACATTTGTGGCGGATCGGCCCGGGGAATACACCTTCGCTGTGGTCGCGTCGGGGAACACCACTTTTGAGTCTGATAGCAGCCTGTTGACGATTGATTACACCTTTGAATTACAGGGTGTGGGCAGTTTGGCAATGGGGGCTTTGGTGGCGGGCAATGTGATCACCAGTTTGAGCGATGGTCCTGCCTCACTTTCGGTCTTGCGCGGGGATGTGGGGGGGCTGATAGCAACCAATACCATCGCATTGCAGACGACACTGACCGGGGACATTGTGGTCAGCACCGGCAGCCTTCGGGCCATGGTGACCGGCACGTTTGGGACGGGCGGTTTTTCCCCGCAAAGACCTACCTTGGCGGTACCTCAGGGCGATGTGGGATTGATCCAGGCGACTTCTACCAGCGGGATTTTATATGTCATCAGTGCCTCGGCGATCGGCGGGAATTTCCAATTGCTGGATTCCGCCGGGGACATGCATGGGGTTTACATTGCCAATGGAGGTATTGGAACGATCCGTGTGGCCGGTGATTTTGGCAACTTGGCGGGGGCAGCCCCGATTATCAGTGTCGATGCAGATGGCAACGGCGGGGGATCATCGGAACTCATCGATGTGGGCGGGGATCTTGGTACACTCCAATCCGGCGGGCCGGTGATCACCACGGGTAGCGGCGGCAACGTTCGCTTCATGCGCATCGGTGGAGAAATCTTCCAGGACTTGGCGTTCCTTCCGGGGAATATGAGCCGTTGACCCTGGCTGAAGGACAAACTTATAACCATGCCGACGACGGCGGGGCGATCCTCAACATCACCCCCGGCTTGATCGTTAACCCGAACTTCAACCGCAGGCTGCGTGAAAGCGCATCCAATCCTCGTTATCTGGCTCAGGGAACGTTGACCATCACCACCTACGGCATTCGCTCCGGCGGCAGTGTGCTGGTGGATGTGGCCAGTTCCGAAGGTGGAATAAGCATCACCGGTACCTCCGCAGGCAGCACTGGCCGCGGGGAACTGTCCAAGATCACTTTGTCCAGCGCCTACGGTCGCGCTGTCACTACAAATCCGCTGACCGGTCAACTGCAACTGGCCACGACGGGCAGTGATGTGAACGTCGCATTGTCGGGCAGTGTCCCGCTGGATGTACTGGACATCGTCGCACCGGGAGTGTCCTTCACCACCGTTTCCAATACGACCACCGATGCCCAGATCATCGGAATCAATGCCAGCAGCATCGGTTCGCTGATCAGCGCCGGTTCACTGGGACTGGCGAATTCTCGCCTGATCAATGGCATGATCCTTCGGCCCAATGGGGTGGTGGCCGGTGGCAACACCTATCCGTTTGTGGATCAGGGTACAGCCATCATCGTAAACAACATCATCGAAGCCCGCGCTGCCCAGGGACTGGGGAATTTCATCGTTGGCGACAGCGCTGGCACGATCACTCCCAACAGCGACAACCTGGATGTGGTCGGGGTGTTCGAAGGTATTGCAGCGCCTATTTTCGCCAATAACACGCTTTATACGGTCAACATTGGTGAAGGTCTGGCCCCCACGGGCAGCGGCGAAATGGCCAATTCGGGGCTGTATGCCGGGGCGATCAATCTGGTCCGTGGCACAGGCACGGGCAACGACATCTGGGGCGACATTATTTCCAACGGTGGATTCCTCACCAGTGGTTCGTCTATCGGCGAAGTGAACCTGACAGGCGGGTCGATCATTGGCTCGGTGATCGGGGTCTATACCAGCTTCGATGCCATGTCGGTCCTCAATACGACAACCAGAGTACTGACCGGTGCGATCGGCCTCAACAACACCGCCACGGCAATCGGGAAGATTAACCTGACCGGAGCCGGCGGCATCCTCAGTTCCATTATTGAGGCCTACAGCATCGGAGACATCACCGTCCGCACAGGGTTTGGAATCTACAACACCACCATCTATACCCTTGGCAACGGACGGGTGGGCAACGTCAGTGCCGATGGTTATGGCATTCGAGATTCATTCATTCAGGGAGGGTCAGGCGGCATCGGTAATATTTCTGCCACCGGCCGAGGGCAGAACCTTCTTTACACCAGTTTCTCTCCCTCGGTGCGCCTGAGCGATTTCTTCACGCTGCATCCGATTTTTAACCTCGTATTGGATCAGACCAACGATCTGGCCTTGGCCCTTGGCAATGGTCAGGCTGGCATCATTGATAATCTGACGATGCAGACGGTGGGCAATGCCGGTAGCATTTCCGCGTACCGCATTTCCAATACCACGGTCTCGGTGGCCAACCGTATCACTGGCATCACAACCCTGGCCAGCATTGATGCTGAGCCTTCCACCATTCTGGACACGACCATCACCACCGGCACTCTGGGTACTTTCAACCCCGGCGGCAGTGTGTCGGGGCTTTCACTTTATGTGGCCGGTCGCATCGGCGCCATCAACATCCGCGGCGACATGCTGGGTAACTCAATCATCGAAGCCTCGGGCGAAAATGGCAGCATCGACAGTGTCCGTATCAGTGGCGATCTGGATGGTACCATCGCGCCACCGCCAAACTAGGCAGCGTTACCATCACGGGTGATTTCACCGGTTCGCTACGCAGTGATGGTGCCAATGTCACTTCCGGCAACGCTTTGCAATCGCTCATTGTCAACGGCGACATGACCGGCAGCCTGCAGGTCATGGGCAACGTGGGCACGATTACCATCTCCCTGAGTCTCAATGCTCAGAACCCTACCGACCAACTGGTCATCACCGGCAACCTCACTTCGCTCACTGTAGGTACAGCCAATACAGTTGCAATTCACACCCTGAATCTGCCTGTCTCGGTACAGGGCGATCTGGGTACCCTGACTGTCAATGGCCGCATGCTTTCGGCCTTGTCCGTGGGCGGAACCTTGCGCACTGTGACCATCGGTGTGGACGTCGCAGAGGCAGGCGTCGACCTGCTCACCGGCAACATCACCGTCGGCGACAGCCTGACCAGCCTGACTCTCAACAACGGCAACCTTGCGGCGGACGTGGTCACCGGTCGCAACATCGGCACCGTCAACCTGCGTAATGGCAACATCAATACCGGTGCGGTCATCGCCAGCCTGTATGGCAATGTGCAGTCGGTATCGGTCACGGGTGGCGCGATGAACGGCGAAATTCGTGCTGCCATGGGCAAGGTCAGCACCCTGACCACCACCGGTCCCGGGGCAGACTTCGGAGGAATTCTCGCAGCTCAATCCGCAGGGACGGTCACCATCGCTGGCAACCTGCTGGGCACGGGCATGATCGATGTGGATCGCGATTTGAGCAGTTTGACGGTACAGGGCAGCGTGCTGTCCGGGGCGGATATTGAGGCTGGCAGCCTGCGTACTTTTAATGTGACGGGCAATCTTGCCGGTGACCTGGATGTGGGCCTGATGGGTATCACCACCTTGAGTCTGACGGTGGGCGGCAACTGGACCCCCGCCCCCGGTACAGTGCAGATTGACAGTGATGCCACCATCACCGTGCGTGGCACGTTGGGCGTGGTGGGCACCCCGGCAGTGATTTCGCTGGGTCGCACCCTCACCACGATGAACGTCACCGGTCAGGCGATCATGCACCTGCTGGTGGATCGACACATTGGCAACCTGACGGTGGGCAGCTTGCGTGATTCGGTCATCACCAGCGGTTTTGACATGACCAGTCTGACCATCAATGGCCTGATGCAGAACAGCTTGATTCAGGCGGGCATCAGCCGGGGTGATGATGGGGTCTTCGCAACCACGCTTGCAGGCCTTGACGAAGGTGAAACCAGCAGGCTGGCCACGATCGGACGGATGAGCACCAAGGGCATGGCGTCGTCAATCGTTGCCAGCGGTGGCAATCTGACTAACTTTACATCCAGTGCTTCAGTGACTGACAGTTCGATTTCGTCGGGTCTGGTGCTGGGCAGCGTCAACATTGCCACGGTACTGGCGGATGGCACGCCGCTGGCCAGTGCTGGTGAACGCAACACGGCGCGACGCGGCAATGGCGCAGCCACCGACCTGATGCTTTACCGGAGCGATCTGGCGAATCTTTCCCTCACAGCACCGGCAGCACGTGGCTAAATACCCTGATCACAGCAGGGTTGATCCGGGTGCGGCGGGCAGTTTTGCAGCGCCAACAGTGTTGACCTCTTCCACCGGCGGCAGCAGCCGAATCGGCACCATCAATGGTTTGCTGGGTGCAGCTTCGCAACTGATCACCGATGCACCGATTCAGTACAACCGCACCACGGCCGGTGGCGGCACCGTGGTCGCTCCGGTGGGTTATGCCCTCGCAGCCATCACCACCAACAACCCGCTGGAAACCCAGCTTGCAGCACTGACCACCGGCCAAACGTTCATCTTTACCAGTGCTTCAGCTGGTACGGTGACCATCCGTTTAACGGGTGCCTGGCCAGATCACGGTGCATGATGAAGCAGGGGTAGACACTGACAACAAGATTGACACGATTCGTCTCAATGGAACTACAACTGCCAGCTCACTGACCATCACCAGCAGCAACCCGGCTAAGGTGGTGACCATTGGCCGCATCATCGCCGAGGACGACAGCACGCTGGGTTCACTGAGCTTCGATGGTGACCTCGTGGGCGATGGCACCGATGATGTTGATTTGGCAATCGATGGTGGCAGCAACAGCATCACCCTGCGGAACGTTGCAACCGGCGTGACAGGCCGAGTCGGTGGTGATCTGGGGACCGCCAAGTTCAACAGCATCTCTGCATCGGCACAGATCACCTCGGTGGGGGTATTCGCAGTCTGACCCTAGCTGGTTCCACGGGCTCTGCACTGCTCAATGATCTGGCGACCTACACCCAGTCCTTCAACACGCTCACCCACGATGGCATCGGCACGCTGTGGGTCCACGAAGGTGGCAAACTTTATAAAGCCAACCCCTCGGTGTCGGATGATTTTGCCATCCCGCCCGGTGCTGCGGGCCTGACTCTTGTGGACAGCTACGATGGCAGCAATTTCGCAGCCGATAGTTTGGTTTCGATGGATTTCCTGGGCGCAATCTCTACGGCTTGGCCAATCTGCTGGACCCCAATCCGACCGCTCAAATTGGCAATCTGGATGCGATCACCGACCTGCGAGGCCTTGCGGTGAACGATACCGGTGTGATTTTTGCGATCAACACCGATTCAGTGAGCAACAAGGATCAATTGGTCACCATCGATTCAGCCACCGGCGACATCACCGTCATCGGAACTCTACGTAACCCGCTGACGGATGCCCCCGGTATCTCCGGCTACACCGGCGATGTTCTGGCGACAGCCTTTGACAACAATGGACGTCTGCTGGCACTGGTAAGTGATCGCGATGGCAACGGTGCCACGGCTGGTAATGCGGTGACCCTTGTGCAGATTCAGACCACCGATGCCAACAACGACGGACTGGTCGATGTCACCCGCATCG
>JAAUTM010000117.1 GCA_012031455.1 Phycisphaerales bacterium | reverse complement strand
CACCCCTGCCGTGACCATTCCGCCTACAAATTCGGAGGTGTTCACCAGCGGGTTGCCCCCCGTTGAATTGCCATTCAGGCCCGCACCCTTGGTAACTCGGCAAGGCACGTGAGATTAGTCCCCGTCACCACCGGGCTCCAGCTATGACTGCCCACTGCCCCAAGGTTGTAACTGACGATGCCGGTCGGTGTGACCCGATTGAGTAACACGCGATCCATGTTGACCGCGTTGCCGCTGAGACTGCGCGAATGCAGGCGTACACCGACAAAAGCCGTGTTGGCCGGGGCCGTGGCATTGGCGTTGCGGGTGCTAAGCACACTGTCAGCCGGGGTTCTAGGCAGAACATGCTGATGACTGCTGATCAGCGTGCCACCGGTGTCAAAAAAGTCGATGTAAACATAGGAATCTTCCCATAGAGTTGTGCCGGATTCGATCCCAAAAAGGAACGAAAGATTGAATTGCTGGCCGGGTTGGGCGTTGGGACGGAGCCCCGGGGAGGTACGTAAGGTCGAATTGCTCCACTGATAGTAATAGTTGTTGGCATCCTTGCCGGTACGTGGGCTGTTGGCAGTCCCTGACCCGTTGAGGTTTTGCCAGCCTCGAATGGACACGTTATCAGATGCCCCTCCAAAGCCGGTGTTGGCTTCAAAACTATGGTTAACCAGTATGCCCGTTGATGCCCAGGACATTTGCCCGGAAACCGCCAACGTTGCCAGTAAACCTGTGGTAAGAAACATTCTCCTCATTCCAGCACTCCTTAAAAAATGGCTTGGTGAACGATTTCAATCCGTGACGGGATCATCTGATTAAACCGGTCTACTGCTTGTCATCGCCTGGCAGGATTTCAAACGACGGCCATAACACGCAGTCTCCCGAATCCAAATCGCTGGCCCGTAAGGCACCCACCGAAGAATTACCGCCAAGGCTCTGCAAAACACCTGTCCTTTGTAAATTGCATAAGTAAACGATTACTTAAGTAAGTATACAACCATTTCTCGCCGAGTCAAGTAATAATTGAAATTGGCATTCACCAAGGTAAATGGTCGTACCGGTGGTGACGAGGCAAATGCTTTAACTGCCTTGGATAATCAACTTTTCTAAGCTATTCACGGTCCTCGTCAGGCAAATGCCGATGAGACAGGGTACACACAAAAATTTATTAAAATCGCACCGGCTGACTCTTGACCCAGCCCAAGCTGCATGGCCCCACATGGCCGCCCAAACCACCTGCCCGCGTGGAAGACATCCATGACACTAGAGGTCATGATCCGAACCAAACAGCCTCCCTTCGCCATACCGTCAGTGAACTACCGGCCCGTGCAAGTGATAAATTCAGGTGGATTCACCACCTCCGACTCAACGTAATGAGTTGTTTGATTTGCATAGCGGGATGGACTCTACATATGTCGCTAGAAAAGTCGACCGTAAACGTGGCTGGATTCGCTACACCCGGCGTGTTGAGATGTAGATACTCGGGAAGAATAACACCTGCAACATGGCATATGGGCCATGACGCTGGGGTTTTGGCATCCTCTGCTCCCTGTGGTATTCTGATGCGTGAGCCGGAGATGACGTTTGCCCTTGTCGGAAGGGTTGAAATCGCCTCAATTAGAATCCGATTCGGCTTCTTAATTAGAACGCGGATATCAGAAAAGGCCTGTTTTGCGGGTGTAGCTCAACGGTAGAGCGTCAGCCTTCCAAGCTGAATGTTGAGGGTTCGAATCCCTTCGCCCGCTTTGATTTACCTGATGTCCGCTTCGCTTATGGCGACATGACTGAGCAGCATATTCAAGTGGATTTTTTGCTGCGTTCCAACGCACGGCGGCGAAGCTCGGCATCGATGAATCCGCCTAAATCACCATCAAGCACGCGCTGGACATTCCCGGATTCAAACCCGTTGCGGTGATCCTTCACCCGGCTGTCGTAAACCACGTAACTGCGAATCTGCGTGCCCCAGCCCATGTCCAGTTTGCCACCGGCGGCACTGAGCTTTTCAGCAGTGCGTTTTTCCTCTTCCAAAATCTCCAGCTTGGCCTGCAGGATCGACATGGCTCTTGCCTTGTTTTGTTCCTGACTGCGTTCAACCGAGCAAACCACGGTGATGCCTGTGGGTTTGTGGATCAGGCGAACCGCAGTGGCGACCTTGTTTACGTTCTGTCCACCAGGCCCTGAGGCACGCACGAAGCAGACGAGATCGAGGTCATTGGGATTGATCTGCAGCTTGCCTTCTTCATCGAATTCGGGCACCACTTCCACGGTGGCGAAACTGGTTTGCCGTTTCCCCTGGGCGTTGAAGGGCGATACGCGCGCAAGTCGGTGCGTGCCGCGCTCGACACCGAGGTAGCCGTAGGCCATGGGGCCTTTGATATAGAGCGTCACATCGCGCAGGCCAGCTTCCTCACCGGCGGTTTTGTCAACTTCGAAAACTTCCCAACCCTGTTTCTCGGCAAAAAGGGCGTACATGCGCATAAGCATCTGGCACCAGTCCATAGCCTCTGTGCCGCCTTCGCCGGAGTAAATGGTCAGGTAGCAATTGCGGTTGTCGTATTTGCCTGAAAGGAGCGACAACATTTCCAACTGATCCACGCCGGCGAGAATGCGGTCGATCGCAGCATCGACCTCCTGACGGGACCCCTGATCGTCGGCTTCGACAGCCATATCCCAAAGGACTTTGGCATCGTCCATTTCACTGGCGACTTTGTCGAAGGGGGTTAGCACTGAGCGCAAGGACTTGAGTTCGAACACGACCTTATTGGCCTGATCCTGGTGGGTCCAAAAGTCGGCCCGGCCCATCTGGGCTTCAAGTTCATTGAGCCTGGCTTTTTATGATCGTAGTTAAAGAGAGTCACGGATGTTTTGCACCCGTGCCTCAAGATCAGATAAATGTCCGGGAATGTTGTCACGCATAGTCCGACCAGTGTAACAGGCCAGACCGAGGGTGTCATGGATGGTGAAGCTGCGAGCTTGTCCGACCATGGCTGCCAAACGGCTGTCTGTTCATGCTGCCTTGCGTTAAGCCATAGCACTGTCGACGGGGCAACTCGACAGGATGGCACGTTTGTTTATACTGATGGACTCGCAACCCCAAGCCCGGGTGGCGAAATTGGCAGACGCGCCAGCTTGAGGTGCTGGTGGGAGTTAAATCCCTTGCAGGTTCAAGTCCTGTCCCGGGCATTGCTGGCATTCTGCACATCGCAAGGATGATTGGCGAACCCATTTAAAATCCAACCACATCATGCAAATAGGATTAACCACATGTTTCTGTGGTGTGGTTAAACTGCAGCCATGAGGCAATGGGTTACAGGACTGGTGCTGTTATTGATGGGAGTCGCAGGGTCGCAAGCCCGTGCCGACCGCGTTGAACTGGTCGGAGGCGATGTCCTGTCGGGATCGATCATTGTGGAATCCCCCACTTTCATCATGCTCGAGCATCCCGTGCTGGGCAGGTTGCAGATCCCCCGCGAACAGGTGAAACACTGGCAGCGCCAGACGAGTGATACACCGGACCCGGAAGTGAAAATTACTCAGCCAACTGCAGCAGAAGTGTCGGTTCCGGGTGATCCTGCTTCGGGTACTGCAAATGCCACGGTTACTCCGCCTGCTGAACCTTCTGTCAATGCCACGGAAACAGTGGACCCACTTGCTCCAGTGGCCGAGCCAGAGCCAGCCACATCAAGCCAGAGATTTCTTGAAGGTTGGAAATCCAGTGTGGATATCGGTGTGTCCGGCGAAGAAGGTGCCTCGCAAAAAACGACCTTGCGCACCGCCCTCCGCACCGAGCGGGAGACGGAGTTTCTGCGCACCAAGTTTCAAGTGCAATATCACATGGGGACCGAACGCAGCCAGCGCACAAGGCATGAGTCTCTGACTGCCCTGAGCAACGACTGGCTGATGCCTGAAATTCCCTGGTACTATTTTGCCAGAGGCCAATATGAATTTGATGAGTTTAACGATTGGAAGCACCGTCTATCCGGGGACACGGGGGCGGGCTACAGCCTGATTGATGAAGAAAAAATGCAGTTGCGGGTGCGCTCCGGGCCGGGTGCATCCATCGAGTTTGCGGGGGAGAATCAGGGAATCAGACCAGAATGGCTTGCAGGCCTGGAGTGGGAATGGATCCCCGCCCAAAGGCACAAACTTACTTTCAGCAATGTATTCGTTCATGACCTTTTGACCATGAATCGTTATCGCAATAAATCCATCGCAGCCTGGACCATTCGGCTCGATGATGTGGAACCGATTCACCTGCGAATATCGGTGGAAAATCAGTACGATTCCTCGCCTCTGGAAGACAACACTTACAATGACCTGAAATATTTTGGCTCACTGCAATGGGATTTTTAGTCGCAACGTCTTGAATCGTGGACCATCAGCTATGCGCTGCCCCGGCCGAGAGCTTGTAAGGGAGCACGTAATGCTGGTCCGACTAATTACTATAAGGCCCCTCAGTCCAATGAAGCGTCGGCGAGTTGTCATCATTGGTGTCGTCGCACTCGTCTATCTCGGCTCGTACGCCGTCCTCTCGTTAAACCGCAGATATATCACCGGGAATCACGGTGGGCAGCATTGGACCAGGTCATGGGCACCGCTTCATCTCGTCGAGCCATACAGCGCGCCGAGCGGTCGACAACGAACCGACTATCACCGTCTGGGGAATCCCTTACCTGCCCTGTTTGTTTGTCGATCGCCTGTTGTGGCATCGTGATCAGGAACCTGAACTGTGAACGACCGGGGCTTAACCACCAGTGGCAGTTGACCAGCGACGCCTGCGGTGGATAATTGTGTTGTCGGTTGGACGCCTGCATCCCTTCGGGTCTGAGCCTCAGGGTCGAAAACCGTGGGCAGCTGGCAACTGAGCCTTGTCCGTTCGGTGATAAAATTTGAACCCAACCACTCCCTATAACTTTGTCCTTAAGTCAAACGGGCGATTTGGCACGATTCTTTGCTCCCATGGACATCGCTTTGTCAATCTCGATTGGGAAATGTCAGGGATCGCACAACATGACATGTTACTCGCACCAATGGATATTACTGTATGGGATTCCGGTGAGATGATTCCCCGTGAACAACAGATAGATATACTCCTTGCACTCCGGGCATGGCTCCGCTCACAAAATATCAAGAGTGATATTTTCCGCAACTCAGAAGAGACCACTAGCACTACCAAGTGCATATGGAGTGGTTGCCAGAATTTCTCCTTATCAGAGTCAGCATACTGTGCCCAACATTGGGATCAGAAATTACTACGATAAACAAGAATAAGCCGATCAAATGCGGTCCACCGATCGGCTACCTGCTTCACGCCTCCTGTGGACTCCGCTTCGCTCCGTTTGAGCAGGATTCGCGCCACGAGCAGCTTTCGGTGATCGCTGACGTTATCCCACCCCCCGCACCACACCCCCACCCCGGCGAAAGGGAACGCATTCAGTGGGGCAGAGCACCTCTGGCATTCAAACGCCGCAGGGCAAACGCATATGGATTGGATTTACGAGCCGCGCCCGTAAGGAAGCGGTCTGAAATATACTTTTTTGCATCAACCAGAAACCGCTCGTTACCACTCGGGGCTCTGACAATCATAAACCGCTCCCTGATGGTCGCGGCTCGTTAACACCAAGAAACCGCTCCTGCATGGTCGCGGCTCGTTAACACCAAGAAACCGACCTCCCTAGG
>JAAUTM010000116.1 GCA_012031455.1 Phycisphaerales bacterium | reverse complement strand
TGGTTGGGGAACTGGTCCTTAATGACCATGATCTCGACCAGCTTGGCCTCCTCAGCCTTCTGATCCGGGAGGGTTAAACTGCCCTCCACGGCTTTGGGGCCTCCGGTTAACATCATCGTCATAACCACTGTTCCGACTTCAAGAAGCAGGACCACAATCACGGCGATGACAACCTTTAACCCACCACCACCAGCCTTGGCGGGAGCGGCAGCCGGGGCGGCTTCACCCTTGGCAGGAGCGGCAGGTTTCTTGGCGGGTTCCTTGGCCATAGTCAGTCATCCACTAAATGCAGGGGCATCGTTACACCATCGCCCCACGGATTGTGTTTCAGCGCACAGCGTTCATCATTTTGATCCCCGCTATGAACAATGTTCCAGCTATTTGATGAACCGGCGCTTATGGGTGATATCGGCGCAATTTTGAGGGCACTTAATGGGATGTGGTATATGAACGGAGTTGTAGTCAAGTGTTTCGGATGAGTTTGGTGGTCAAAGGAGATTTTTTATGTCGGCAGTTCACTTGAACATCTGTATAAGGCTTGAGGTTTTTACGATCGAAATGATGGAGCTTTTTCCCGTACAATCAGGAATATGTTGAATGAGTTTGAAATCGCACAGGGAGTATGAGATTTGAGCCAACAGCGAGAGATACAGCCGATTGCGCGATTCAAGGCGAGTCTGCGTTTGCCGGGGTCCAAGAGTCTGACCAATCGGGCGCTGTTGCTTGGGGCGATGGCCAGGGGTGTGACGGTGCTCAGTGATCCGCTCTGGGCGGATGACACCTTGCGGATGTACGAGGCTTTGCGCGAGCTGGGGGTGAAAATCAAAGGGAAACCGGGGGATAAGCAGCTTGAAATCACCGGGCTGGATGGTTTTTCACATCAGGAAGCCCTGACCCTGGATCTGGGGAACTCCGGCATCAGCATTCGCACCCTGGCAGCAGCCTGTACGCTGGGCATTGGTCGTTACCGGCTGGATGGTGATGCACGCATGAAGCAGCGACCGATCGGGGAACTTGTGGAAGCGATGCGGAAACTGGGGGCGGTCGTCCGCTATGACGGGCCACAGGGATACCCTCCGATCATTGTGGAAGGCAATCAGCCTCAGGGTGGCAGGCTGAGCATGAAGCCGACGCTTTCAAGCCAGTACATCACAGCCTTGCTGCAGGTTGGCCCGTACTTCAGACGTGGCTTAACACTTAAGTTTGAAGGCGCGATCACCAGCAGACCCTATGTGGAAATGACGCTGCGATTGATGCAGAAGTTTGGGGTGCGTGTTCAGGTGAGTGCGGATTGGAGCGAGATCCAAGTCCCTTGCGGAGGGTATCAGGCGACGCCGTATGCGATCGAGCCGGATGCTTCGAATGGGAGTTATTTTCTGGCGGCAGCAGCGATTCTGCCGGGCAGCAGTTGCACGCTCGAAGGTTTGGGCAAGGCGAGCTTGCAGGGGGATGTGGGGTTTGCGGATGTGCTGCATCGCATGGGAGCAGACCTGGTGTTTGGAAATGATTTTGTAACGATCATGTCCCCCACGGGTGGAACGAAGTTGCAAGGGATAGAAATCGACCTCAATGACATGCCAGACATGGCACAAACACTGGCGGTGACGGCACTGTTTGCCCAAGGGCCAACGACGATCCGCAATGTGGGCAACCTGCGGGTGAAGGAAACGGATCGTTTGGCGGCATTGCAGACGGAATTGCGCAAGTTCGGAGCAAAGGCAGACATTGATGGGGATGATTTGCGGATTGAGCCGGCAGAGGAAATCAAGGTACCCGCAGAGGGTGTGGATACGTACAACGATCATCGGATGGCGATGAGTTTCACGGTGGCGGGTTTGAAGGTTCCAGGGGTGAAGATCAACGATCCGGGGTGTGTGGGCAAAACATTTCCGGGTTTTTTCGAGTATGTTGATAAGCTTGGCAAATTTTAATGATGCAAGGCCTGTGAAAATGTAAAAGGCCGGGTGCCACTGGTCGGGTATCACTGGTCGGGTGCCACACAGCGTCCCGTAGCGGAGCGAAGGGCGCTGTGTGCAAAGCCGGGTGCCACTGGTCGGGTGCCACCCAGTGAACCGTAGTGGAGCCAAGAAACTGTTTCATCACTGGTCTGGGTGGGGCAGGCCTCTGGCCTGTCAATGAGCCGAAGGCTCAGGTAGATTGACCATGGTTGTTTGAAATGGGCTTGCGCCCATTGGCAGGCGGGACGCCCGCCCCACCGTGGACTGAGTGATGAAACAGTTTCTAAGGGCGCTGTGTACAAAGCATCATTATTTGAAATGATGAATCGAAGTTCACTCGGCAAACGACGCAGAACCCGGTCTGGCAATCGGCGCAATTTAACGTCACCAGGATGAGTTACTTCATGGCTGAATCCGCCCATCACGCCCAAAACCCATTCTGGAAGTCAGCAGGGATTTTATGGGCATACAAGCCACAACTGACTTTGGCGGCAACGGGGGCAGTGATCTCGGCAGGATGTTTCGGCGCTGGGCTGGGTATGCTGATTCCAGTCTTCAAGTTACTGCTTCAGGATCAGCAGAATCTGCCTGAAATCGTCAACCAATACCTGGCACCGGCCGATGCTGCCGCCTGGCGGCAGAACCTGGGGCAGTACCTCAACAACCATCTGCCTGCGGATTTATTTACCGGGTTCATGTGGGTGATGGGGGTGATCGCGGTGCTTTCACTGGTGGGAAGCATTGGGCGATATGTACATGAATACATGGTGATCACGGTGTGCAACCGGGCAGCCATGCACTGGCGCAAGCAGTTGTTTGAAAAACTGGTACAGGCACCGTTGCCGGAGCTGCTGGCAAGGGGGACATCGGACCATGTCAGCAGGGTGATCAATGATGCTGGGGTTCTGGGGACGGGGTACCAGATCATTTTGGGGCGGACGCTGGCGGATTTGACCAAGGGCGTGGCAGCGCTGGCACTGGCGTTTGTACTGAACTGGAAACTGGCGGCAGCAGCGCTGGTAATTGCGCCCCTCATGGGGGTGCTGCTGCGTAAATTCGGCAAGCGCATTCGTCGGGCAGCGTACGCAGCGCTGGGCGAACGCAGCCGGTTGATGCACGCACTGCATGAAATATCCACCGGGCTGATGGTGGTGAAAGTGCATGGGGGCGAAGGGTATGAACGGCGAAGGTTTGCCCGCATCAGCCGAACGCTTTTCGAACAGGAGATGAAAGCTCGTCAGGCCAAGGCAATATCCTCCCCGGTGATTGAAACATTGACGCAGTACGTGGTGATGATCATCGCCAGCGTTTCAGCGTTTTTAATTTTCGTCACAGTTGGGACCCGGCGGAGTTTTTAGGCGTGTTGGTGGCATTGGCCGGGGCGCGGCAAGTGTGCGACCACTCACAGCCTTATCAACACACATTCGTGAAACCGAGGCCGCAGCTGGCCGGGTGCTTGAATCGCTGGCCATGCCGGTGGAACCCGTGAGTTTGCAGGAGCGTAGCAAGCTGCGGAGTCTGCCACGGCATCAGCGTGACATTGTGTTTGAGCAGGTAACCGTGCGATACCCCGGGGCCGCAAAGCCTGCGGTGGTGAATGTGACCCTGGAAGTGAAACACGGTAGAACGGTGGCGATTGTCGGCGGCAATGGTGCGGGGAAATCGACCCTGCTGAACCTGTTGCCTCGGCTGATCGAACCCGAACAAGGACGCGTGCTGGTGGACGGGGCGGACCTTGCAGGGGTGAATCTAAGGACGCTTCGAAATCAGATTGCGATGGTGACGCAGCAGACGATTTTGTTTGAAGGCACGATTGCGGAGAACATCGCCTATGGCAGGCGGTGGGATACGATGGAAAATATCATCGCAGCAGCGCAGTGGGCGTATGCGGATGAATTCATCAGCGAGCTGCCCCATGGTTACCAGCACATGCTTGGCGAGCAGGGGTCGGGCTTGTCGGGGGGGCAAAGACAGCGATTGTGCATTGCCCGTGCGATTCTGCGTGATCCTGCAATTCTCATACTGGATGAAGCCACCAGCCAGATTGATGCGGACTCGGAGGCAAAAATCACTCAGGCACTGAGCCGATTCCGACATGGCCGGACGACCTTCATCATTGCTCACCGCTTATCGACGGTGGTGGATGCGGATGTGATTGTGGTGATGGATCAGGTCAGATCATCGATCAAGGCAGGCACAGCGAATTTGCTGGGGCGGTGCGGTTTGTATCAGAATCTGGTGCAGAACCAGCTGGTCAACGGCACAGGGACCGAGTTCATCAAACCATAGTAATTGATTTTACAAATCCTTATCGCTGATATAGGTTTACTTACAGTCAATATGATCTCAGGTTGATAACCGCAAGATCAGAGGATGTCTGATGGTGCGGGTTTCTGTAAACAACATCCCAAGGAATACACAATGTCCGCGCAAGTGGCATGGGGCGTGCTGGGAACCGGAGCGATCGCAAAAGCGTTTGTTCATGGATTAAAACAATCGACCACAGGCAAGGCCTTTGCCGTGGGCAGCCGATCACAGGAAACAGCTGACAAGTTTGCCAATGAACATGGCATCGAACGTCGGCATGGGTCTTATGAGGCACTTTTAGCTGACCCGCAGGTGCAGGCGGTTTACGTCAGCACCCCGCACCCGCTGCATGCGCAGTGGGCGATCAAGGCTCTGGAAGCTGGGAAGCATGTCATTGTCGAAAAGCCTTTTGCCTTGAACCAGTGGGAAGCGATGGCAGTGATCGATGCCGCCAAAATCCACAAGCGATTTTTATTGGAAGCGTTCATGTACCGATGCCATCCGCAGACCGCCAAGCTGGTGGAATTGATTCAGCAGAAGGTCATCGGGGATGTCAGGGTCATCCAGGCAACTTTCAGCTTTCAGGCAGGTTACAACCCCGAAGGAAGGCTTTTCAATAGCAGCCTGGCTGGCGGGGGCATCATGGATGTGGGGTGTTACACCACCTCGATCTGCCGATTGATTGCGGGGGCAGCCACGGGGCAGAGGTTTGCCGACCCGGTGGATGTCAAGGGATCGGCATATCTGGGGCAGACAGGTGTGGATGAGTGGGCGGTGGGTACGCTCAAATTCAATGCCCCGCAAGGCGCGATACTGGCGCAGATTGCCACCGGTGTGGGGGTGAATCAGGACAACACTCTGCGCATCTTCGGTAGCGAGGGCCGTATCCTTGTGCCCACCCCTTATGTCGCCAACCGGCAAAATCCGGATATCGGCAAGATCATTGTGCATGCCAAGGGCAAGGAAGTTCAGGAAATCACGATTGATGCCAATGTCACCAGTTTTGAGAACCCAGACGGGCTGAGCGTGGTGTTTTCGGTAGAGCCAATTGTGGTGCGATCGCTCCAGCTATCTGGGGCACGAGTGCTGTCATTAACCGTTGTCAACCAGATTTTTCAGCCGCAGTTAGGACAACCCGTTGACCCGGTTGCATTGCGGGAAGCCGTTCAGCAAATCAATCAATGGTACATCGAGAATGGCTACACTTTGGCGCAGGTGTTAGCGCTGCGTCCCAGCCCTCAAGGAGTTGTTACTGTTGAAGTGGCAGAAGGAGTAATCGGCAATATCAACATTCGCTTTGTGAATGAGGAAGGTGAAACTGTTGATGAAGACGGGCAACCCATTGAGGGGCGTACCCGTGAAGACTTCTTGCGCCGCGAAATTCAGCTTCAGCCTGGACAGGTGTTT
>JAAUTM010000115.1 GCA_012031455.1 Phycisphaerales bacterium | reverse complement strand
GGCGCGTCAGTCGTTCCCGGACGTTCGTGGACCGATACGTCGGGATCGTTGAGGAGGTCGAGGACTCGGGAGTCTCCTCGAATGGAAAATCGACCGGCCCGTGCTGGAGCCGGTCGAGTTCAATCTTGAGTGGATGCATAAGAAACCCTCCTGAAACCGCGCGAGGGATGGTTGAGCAGAGAATCGGCCTCGGCCGCCGAGCCGTCAACGGAAGCTTTTTATGCTCCTTCCGGGTTGATCCGGGCTTGCTCCGGCGGGGTGGCTTCCCTCGAATGTTCCCAATGCCGATTCTTATCACCAACCAAGGCGACGATAATGAACTTCAGGAGCCTCTTTCTCTCCCTGACCCTGGCTGTCATGGCTTTCAACATCACATCCTGTGCCAGAAGCGGCTTGGTGCGGCTGGAGCAAAGCGACAGCCGGACGGACGCTATTGTGGTGGGCGACCGGCGCGTCGTCGACCAGGGCGAGCCACTCGGGATTGAACACGGCGCCCGCTTCGTGGAGGGCGACATGCTCCTGGCGCACGACCGTTAGGTCCCGGACATGGTCGCCGACCCCTTGGGGATCGGTGGCGATGGTCATGCCCCAGTGGGCTGTTTTATCAAACTTCTGTCGCAATGCCGCTCGGCAAAGGGTTTCCAGCAGGATATCACGACGGGGGTCCCCGCTTTGCCGAAGTTCCTCCAGCAGCGTAATGCCCTGGGCATGATTCATTTGAGTGAGCAATAAACCAGCCAGACCACGAACAGGTGGAGCCGGTAGTTTGGCCAGCTCGGTCACCATGTCGGGCTGATCAAACTGACCCTTTTCCAGGAGATACGATGCCACCAGCAATTCCGAGGCAGGATCAAAATCACGCCAGGAGAGTATTTGCCGTGCCTGCTCGAGGGTGAGCAGCTCATTGTCCATCATGGCATTGACCATCTCTGCCGCCAGTCGCTCATCTTTCACAGCCGCCAGGGACGACAAATCCGCTTTCCCCGGAGGACTCGATTCGAGCAACCCCAGAAAGCCGTGGATTTTCAGCGAGGGTGATTCCGAGTCCAGCAGGTGCTGATACAGCGGATCCAGAGCCGGGTCACGCAACTGCCGGAGCGAACGCAGCAAAAGGTGATGGCGTCCCTCGCGCGAAGGTTGGATGGCATTACCAAGCAGGAAAGCTGCCGAGCGAATGATGTCCTCGCCGGGCGTAACCTGAGCCGTGAGCATCACCGGATTGATCCAGCTTGCCCATAGAAAGAACGTGGTGATGAAAATTCCGTTGATCCTGAATGAAGTCATGATGACAGTGTAATTCATGCGCGGCAAAATGGGTAAAGACAAGCTTCGAATGCGGGCATCGGCTGCGCTTGGGCTTGACGATAGCGAGCGGTTTGGGTAACTTTACCCGACTACACCCAGCTCGTCAGGGCGGATGCCTGTTACAACATGGCATCGACCCAGAGCATGGTGGAGTTTAACGTGTCGGACCACCGGTTAATTGATGACCGCCAGGTGGTTCGCAGGGCGTCCAGCGCCGAAGGAAGTGATCATGCTCCCCTGTCAACGCAAATCCCGATCTCAGAGCAAGATGCGCCGCTCGCACCAGGCGCTCAAGCCCATTGCGTCTGTGCGCTGCCCCAACTGTGGCAGTGCCAAACTGCCCCATGCCGCCTGCTCGGAATGCGGCTATGTCCGTCCCGGTCTGAAACTCAAGATCGCACAGGAAGCCTAAGTTGCGCATAGGTATCGACGTCATGGGCGGGGACAACGCCCCCGACGCGATCCTGGCTGGCAGCCTGGATGCGTTATCTTTACTTTCGCCGGAGGACACCCTGGTCCTCATTGGTGATGCTGCCATCATTCGCGAGGGCATCATCGAAGCCGGCCTTAAAAACGAGCCTCGTATCGAGGTTCAGGCCACCACCCAGATCATCACCATGCAGGATCCTCCGGTCACGGCCTTGCGCCCAGAAGACCGACAGCTCCATCGTACGCATGGCACGCCTTGGTGGGCATCGTCATGGCGGGAATCAGCGCTGCGAAATCACCATCAGCGCTGGCAACACCGGAGCGTGCGTCGCTGCCGCCCAAATGGAAATGCGCCGACTCACCGGTGTACTTCGCCCCGGTATCGCAGTCACGTTTCCCTCCATGCACGGCCCGCTGGTTGTCTGCGACGTGGGTGCCAACCCTGAACCCAAAGCCCCCCACCTACATCAATACGGGCACATGGCTGCCATCTACGCCAACCGGCTTCATGGCATCGACAACCCCCGTGTCGCCTTGCTTTCCATCGGTGGCGAAGAAGGCAAAGGCAATGCTTTGGTGCGGGAAACCGCCAAGCTGATGAAGGCCGACCAACGCTCAACTACATTGGCTACATCGAGGGCCGCGATCTTTTCGACGGCAAATGCGATGTGGTCATCACCGAAGGCTTCACCGGCAATGTCGTTCTCAAACTGGCAGAGGGTCTTTCCGCTGGTTTGTTCCGCATGATCGCCCATGAAGTGTTTGTCGTGGACCCCGAACTGGCGATGCGTTTTGAACCGGTGGTCAAAAGCATCTACAAGAAGCACGACTATCACGAATACGGCGGGGCGCCGCTGCTGGGTGCCAATGGAATCTTCTTCAAATGTCACGGGTCCAGCCTGGCCCGTACCATCAAGGCTGCCATCCGCAATTCGCTGGCTTTTGCCAAACTCGGCATCAATGAGGGAATCGTGGAAGCCTTGGCAAAAATCCCCAATGAATTGCGCAGTGGCGAGCACGCCAGCGTGGATGCAGCCAAGGCAACCGCCCAGGAAACCAAGTGATGAGTCAAGGAAGTTCTCCCTCCGCCGTATCAACCACCCCCACCGGTTCCACGCAATCCACGGGTATTCGTCTGGTCGCCACAGGCATCGGTTTACCCGATCGTCTGGTCACCAACGATGACCTTGCGAAGTTTGTGGATACCAGCGATGAGTGGATCAGCCAGCGCACCGGCATCAAAACCCGGCACCTGGTGGACCCCGGGACCACCTCACGACATCTGGCTGCCAAAGCCCTGAACATGGCGTTGCAAAAACGCCGGCATGTCGCCCAAACAGCTGGATATGGTGATTTGTGCCACCATCACCCCGGAAATGGTCTGCCCTTCGACCGCTGCTCAGGTAGTGGCCGATGTCGGGGCTGTGCCTGCGGCGGCGATGGATTTGAATGCCGCCTGCTCCGGGTTTGTTTATGCCCTCTCAGTGGCTACTGCCATGATCCGCACCGGACAGGCCAAAACCATCGCAGTCATTGGCACGGAAACCCTCAGCAGCATCACCGACTGGAAAGATCGGCGAACCTGTGTGTTATTCGGCGATGGGGCCGGGGCTGTGATTCTCACCGCCAGTGATGATGCCGGACAAGGCCCGCTGCACACCATCATGCACAGCGATGGGTCGATGTGGCAGGAGCTATATGTTCCCCGCGATCAGCACAACATCCCCCCCGGCGACAAAATCTTTTCCGGAAACTTCAACACCCTGCAGATGAACGGGCAGGCTATCTTCAAGTTCGCGGTGTCAACGCTCAAAAAAGTAATTGATGAATCGCTGGCAGCACACAACTTAAAACCTGCGGATTTGGCGATGATCATTCCGCACCAGTCCAATATCCGCATCCTCGAAAGCGCCCGGGATCGGCTGGGGCTGGGCGAAGACAAGCTGTACATCAACATTGATCGCTACGGCAACACCAGCGGTGCCAGCGTGCCCATCTGTCTGCATGAGCTGTGGAGTTCGGGGAAATCAAGACCGGCGACTGGTGCTGTTCATCGGCATCGGCGGCGGACTGACCTGGGCGGGGTCTTTGTGGAAACTGTAATGGATTAAGGATAATGGATGATGGATAATGTTCAGACATCCACATCGAATCCAACAGGTGAAAAATTATCGCCTGCATTGATGCAAAAACGAACCAGGCAATTTGCCTGCCGAATCATCAAGTTAGTTACTGCTCTGCCCAAGAATCGAACAGCGGATGTTTTAGGCAGGCAATTGCTCAAGGCCGGAACGTCAATCGGGGCCAATTATCGAGAAGCGCAACACGCCTCATCGCGAAGGCAATTCATCACCACCATGGAAATAGCTCAACGCGAAGCCTGTGAGACCCTGTATTGGTTGGAGTTGCTGGCCGATAGCGAACAAATTGCCGCCAAAAGATTGAGCGGATTGATGGAAGAGAGCAAAGCGTTGTACGCCATCATTACCCGAATCATTCAAACCAGTAAAAGTCATACCAAAACCAGAGTCTGAACATTATCCATCATCCATTATCCACTATCCATTCATAAACACACATGACTCAACCCACAACTACCACCACCCCCACCCCGATCCAATCCCTGCGTACAGCCCCGGCGGTCATTCTGCTCTGCCCCGGTCAAGGCGCTCAGACTGTGGGCATGGGCAAGGCATGGGCCGACAAGTATCCCGCCGCCAGGGAAACCTTCCAACAGGCGGATGACCTGCTGGGATTCAAACTCAGCGACCTATGCTGGAACGGCCCCGAGGAGGAGCTGATCCGCACCGACAACGCTCAGCCAGCCATCTACACCACCACGGTCGCCTGCTACCGTGCCCTTGCCAGCGAAGGTCGGTTCCCAAAAGTTGCCGCTGCCGCTGGTTTGTCCTTGGGCGAATTCACTGCCCTGCATCTGGCCGGAGCCTTTGATTTTGAAACCGGGTTGAAACTGGTGAGGTTGCGTGGGCAAGCCATGCAGGAAGCCGCCTCATCCGTCGCATCGGGCATGGTCGCACTCATCGGCAGCGACGAAGCCCAGGCCCGCCTGCTCTGTCAGGAAGCCATACAAGGCGATGAAGTGTTGGTCCCGGCCAACTACAACTGCCCCGGTCAGATCGTGCTCTCAGGCCATCTGACTGCCTGCGAACGTTCGCTCAAACGCGCTGCGGACATGGGGGATCAAGGCTCAGCCGCTCAAGGTGGCCGGGGCGTTTCATTCCCCGATCATGAAACCTGCCGCCGTCCGTTTGAAAGAGGCTCTGGATCAGGTTCAGTGGAACTCGCCGGATGTACCTGTCATGGCCAACGTCACCGGTATCTATCACGAAATCAACAAAATTGATTATGTGAAGCAGCGTCTGGTGGATCAGCTCACCGGAGCCGTCCGCTGGGAACAATCCATGATCTGGTTGATGACCCATGTGCCCGGCCAATTCGTCGAACTTGCTCCGGGCAAGTCGCTGGCTGGATGATGAAACGCATCGACCGCTCCGTGAAGGTGGAAAGTTTTGCAGAACCAAGTTAATGGATAATGGATAATGGATGATGGATAAGGTAGTGATAAAAGCCCGTTATTGAGTCTGTTTTCTGTACATTATCCTTTATCCATTATCCTATATCCATCTCGATTAACAGGAACCAATCAATGTCCAATGAAAGCGTCCAACGTATTGCCATCGTCACCGGAGCTTCGCGCGGGATTGGTGCCGCCATCGCCCCACGCCCTGGCACAGCAAGGCCGGCTGGTGGTTCTGGTGGCACGGCAGGCGGACAAGCTGCAGGAAGTCGCCTCGGCCATCACCGCCCAGGGTGGCAAAGCCGTGGTGCGTCCCTGTGACCTGTCCGACAGCAAGGCTGTCGAGGCCCTGATCGAAGGTGTCGTGGACGAATACAAACGACTGGACATCCTCGTCAACAACGCCGGCATCACCC
>JAAUTM010000114.1 GCA_012031455.1 Phycisphaerales bacterium | reverse complement strand
CTTAGTCCATCATCTGCTTCTGTGTGTGACCCTTTTACTGATCGTATTCACACTGGCAGGTCTGATTGGAACCAGTTATGCCAGAGATGATCATCAATCACCCTCATCACCTGCAACCAACGGGCCTGCCCCGCATGATGACCACCTGCCGCAGGGACTTGCCGGGTTCCGTTCCGTAACTTCCCCAGCCCCCGCTTTACCGGTGGTAAAAACCCGCCAGGCTCAACTATCGCCCGCCCAGACTTTCAACCAAAGACCCCTGCGTATCAAAGCCACACGCTGGATGACGGTCACCGCCTACTGTGCCGGAGCCTGCTGCTGTGGGAAAAGCGATGGGATTACCGCTTCAGGCAAACATGTTTCCACACATGGGATGAAACTGGTGGCTGGCCCGCGGGACATGCGATTTGGAACCATCCTCTCAATCCCCGGCTACCATCAGGCTCGACCCGTCCCAGTGCTGGACCGTGGCGGGAAGATCAAGGGCGATCGGCTGGATGTGCTCATGCCCACCCACACCCAAGCCAAAAAGTGGAAGATTAAAACGCCTGAAAGTCACTGTCTGGGAATACGCGGATTGAGCCGGATTGATTGGGTCGTCTTGCAAACTGTCAATGAGGGGGAAATGGTGTCAAGTTTGCGACGGAGCAAACCTTACACCTTATCTTCATATTGGATATTCTCTTGCGTTTGGGTTTGTCTGATGAAAACGTTATTGTCCGAGCCTTGTATAAGCGGGACACCAATACCAATCAGAAATTTAACAAACTCTCTGCCCAAGGTGGCAGTATCTTGTTTGCGTTGTGAAGGACCTACAATATATACATCCTGATCAGGCTTGCGAAGTGAGTGTTTTCGCTTGCCCTTTTCTAGATCGCCGTGGTCATGCCAAAGAACTACATGCCAGTCATTCATATCTCGGCCTACCTTGCACGTCGCCTGGCCGGGCGACCACTCTACAGATTCAATTTGTTTGATTTTGATGTCCTTCTGAAAAAAACGAAGTCCCAAGAATTCATAGCCGAATCGAATACAGGATTGATGAATTCTATCATTCTGGTAAAGAACGAATTTCCTCCGGGCAAAGGCTGCTAGCCAATCTATAGTATATTTGTGAAAGCCTCCAGCCTCTCGACAGCCGACCCAAAGAATCCATGCGATGTAGATCAGCCAGAGAACAGAAGGAATGACCGCAACAAGGTCGACTAAATTAAGTAACGCAAGGATAGTGAATACCACGACGATCGAGCCGAAGAATCCGGTCCATAAAACTTCATGGCGGGTTTTCGGTATTGTCATATCGCAATGAGGCATCGTGTTTCTTTCTTCTTCCAATAGAGAAGAAAAGGGGGATAAGTATGCTCCGTCGCAAACCTCAGTAATTTAGAATGATTCACGCATTGTGCCACAACGGTCTTCAGTGTACATAGAGTCCATGGCTACAACCAGTCGACCCGGGTGCTGCGGAAGGTGATTGCTGTGGTTTTCAAGTCGTCATTTGTGCTACGCAGATGGATTCGCACCACTTTGAACCTCACAAGTTCACTCACTCACAATTGTTTGTTTGTTTGTCTGGTGCGGATCGTCATCAGATAAGAAAAGGGGATACGGACATGTATTCATCCCTTTCTCTATTCTGAGCAGTGGAGAGTAGCGGGGAAGGGCGAACATCAGAGGTTAGGAGCGTTGTTGTGAGTTGCCTCCACTTAATTGTTCTACCGAATCAGTTTTTTAGCAAGCCGTTCTGGTATTCGCCGCATCGTTTGATAGATAGTGTCAACCAATACCTCCCTGCAGATTGGCAGGGCAGCCCTCTTGCTTGCCTGGATATCTCCATTGGTGGAAAGATAAACTTCATAATCGATAAAGATATCTATCCGCTTACGGTTCTTTAATGGTTTATGGACGGTTATGGATGTCTGCGCAGCCCACTTCTCAAATGGGAAACATATTTCATCGGTGCCATCGTCGATGAGATCATTTCGAATGAATATCGCATCCAGACAAGGTACCACCCACAAAAGCGAGTAACCATGCGATTTTGCAACCATATTCAAAGCCTTCAGAGAAGCACCATATCCCCTGTCACCTTGCCAACGTTCGTTTGGGTCATTAGGGAAAGTGATTGCTGCATCAAGTGGAAAATTTAGTTGTATTCGACGGAAAACACCATTGCTTTATATTGCTTCACTAAAGCCTCAAAAAGCCAAAGGTCGGTGGAATCCACGTCGATTGAAACATACTCTGGTTCTTTGGGGACATTATAGCGTGCGAATAATTCGCAAATGTTTGAAGGTGTCAGGAAATGCTGATAAAGATTGATTTTCGGATCTTCGTTGTCTCCATCCAATAGAAGTGAGTCCCACTTTTTGTCGACTATAAAATGTGCAACATTGGCCCCCGATCCCCCCAATAAGCTTGGCGAGTTAAAGCCAAACTCAACACAGAACGGGACAGAATTATGAGTTCCAGTGTTCTCAAAGATTCGATCAAGCAATACATCTTGATAGGATTGCGAGTATTTACCTGATTTGAAATTACTGTGTTCTAGTTCTCTTATCCAAGTCTTCATGATAGTATGATGGATTGATTATTTCTTCCGAACTTATTTATTAACGGTAAACTATATTAACACAAGATTCAAAACCAGTATACCACCGTCTCCAAGCGTCGGCAATACGATAATGAGTGTGAAAGGCCCTCAAAAGGCCAAACCAAGTCATCAACCAGGTCATGGATACTGACCGAGAATCGAGCATTAGATATCTGTACAAACAGGTGGCGGCATAGCAAAGGGCAAGAAACTCCATTTCTTCCCTTCTGGCCCTCAATGATTAAGTCAGATCCAAGCCCCCAAGCCGTTACCCAACTGAGTCGAGTAATGGCCCTTGCTTGTTTATTGAAATGCTCCCCGCGATCATTTCCTCCAGTCCCAGATGTTCGAGCAGGTCATCGAGGACCCGGTCCACGCCGACCTTGAGCACATCCAGCCGACCGGAAATCGCCAGGGATGCCAGCCCGTGCATACCGATCCATAATCGCCCGGCCACGGTACGAGCCCGGGCATCAAGCTGTGCTTCAGAAAGCCCACGCAGAGCCAGCAGGTCCCTGATTTCCTGAAAAAAGGGTTCAAATTCCTTGGCCACCGCGTCAGCTTCTTTCTGCCCCCCGGCGATCGGCTGGGAGAACATCAACTCATATAAACGGGGATTGCTCACCGCAAAATTGATGTAATTCGCAGCACCCCGGCGCCAGTGTTCCATGGTGGTGTTGGGAACATCACTGTCGCAGTGCATACGCATCATTTCAAAGCCGCGCTGAATCATCCGCAATCGCAGGTCAGGCTGACCCTTGACATAGGTGTACAGCGTCATTGCCCCCACGCCCAGCATGGCTGCCACCTTGCGGGTGGTGACCCCCTCGGCAGACTCCATCTCCAAAAGCACCAGGGAAACATCGACAATCAACTGCGTCCGCTGTGCATGATCCCCCAGACGCCAGCTTTTGCGCCACTGTCTGCTGCTGCCTCGGGGTGATTGGGTCATGGGCACAAAATTTCTCCCCGGCTTGACGAACGACACAGATGCTCCGTACACTGTACCAACCTGTTCGTACATTGTACGACAAACACCCTCAAGGCACAATCCCCCGGAGATTAACCCATGCCTTTATGCAGGCATCCCGCCAAGTCCATGATTTCAGGAGTTCGTATCCGCTGTGTGTGTATCGGCGATCTTCATGCTGACCTTGGGTTTGACCACGGCCCAGACGCATGGGCAAGCCACCGGTCAGAACGCCAGTAATCCAGTCGGAAAAAAACCGGATACCACGGCAACCGGCAGCGCGGCCGTTGATCAAGGCGGTCCCCCCGGTCCCACCGGAGCCGATGGCCCTGCCGCAGCACAAGGTGGCCCTCCGGGCAGCGCCGGAGCCGGTGGTCCTCCGGGTGAGCAAGGTGGTGCGCCGCCAATGGGGCCACCCCGGCGATGGTGCGTTTGGGCGAAGTACAGATGGAAAAGCTTCAGCAGGTGTGGAGGTGGTCGGTCGTCTGATCGAAGTACGACGGTCAATTGTGGCTGCGGAAGTGGTAGGCAGGGTGGTCGATCGTCCGGTGGATGAAGGAGATGTTGTCAAAGGCGGAAAACTTTATTGCTACGCATCGATCCGGTGTGGATGAACCTTAATCTGGATACTGCCAAGGCCGAGTTGGAACGGGCCAAGGCGATGGTGGCCGTGGCCCAGGCCAACCTTGATAAATCCAGCCGGGAACGCATCAGATTGGAGGAACTTTTCACGAACAAGTCCACGAGTCAAAAGGAACTGGATGATGCCCGTTCGGCGGAACGTGCGGACCAGGCGCAACTGCTGTCAGAGCAAGCCCAGGTCCACGCAGCCGAGTCGGCATTGCAACGCGCCAGTCTGGAGGTTGAGCGTCTTGATGTGCTGGCACCCTTTGATGGTGTGGTGGTTCGCAAGATGATCGAAGTGGGCCAGTGGGCCAATGCCGGGACCCCGCTGATGGAGATTGTTTCCCGCGGTCGTATCGATGCCCTGATTGATGTCCCGGAACGGTTCGTTGATACGGTCACGATGGGTTCGCAAATTCAGGTCTTAATCGAGCCACTGAACATGGAGGTCGTTGGCGAAGTGCGCTCGATCGTGCCTGATGGAGGCAATGCAGCCCGTACCTTCCCGGTGCGTGTGAGTCTGGATGATCTTGATGGCCGGCTGCTTCCGGGCATGAGTGTGCTGGCACGGGTGCCAACAATGAAGCAGGCCGACACCATCACCGTCCCGCGCGATGCGGTGTTGCGCACTGCTCAGGGGGCCACGGTATGGATGAACGTCGGAGGCATGGCCCTGCCCGCTCCGGTACAGGTGTTATTCAGCAAGGGAGATCGGCTTGCGGTCGAGCCTTTGCCCAGTTCCATGGGGCCGCCGCTGTCGCCGGGTATGCAGGTGGTGATTGAAGGCGCTGAAAGCCTCTTCCCTACCCGACCCCTGATACCACTGCCCTGAAAGATGACAATCAACACCCAGTACGCTTGCCACCGGCCACAGGCCCCGTGCATGTTGACATGAGAAAGTTCACTACCCCGAAGAAGGATTAGGGTCCAGGGCCTGGGGTTAATTCCCCTGCTATCGATGGCCCGTGCCCTTACGTAATCGAGAGATACCCATGGACTACATTCGTTTCTGTATTGATAACCCGGTGAAAGTGACCGTAGGAGTGCTTTTGCTGGTGCTGGGCGGACTGATCGCGCTGTTTGCGATCCCCGTCCAACTGACTCCCAACGTGGATCAGCCGATCATCACGGTTCAGACATCCTGGCCGGGCCGCAGCCCGGAAGAAGTTGAGCGTGAAATCATTGAGGAACAGGAAGAGAAGCTCAAGGGGCTGATCGAATCTGCGCAAGATGACAGCCTCGGCGACGCTGGGTCAGGCAGAGATCAAGCTGGAGTTTTTCATCGGTGCGGACATGACCCGCTCCCTGCAGGAAGCTTCAGACAAATTGCGCGAGGTGGAGGACTACCCGGATGATGTCAATCAGCCAGTGATCGTGGCTGCGGACAGTGCGGTGGAAAACCCCATCACCTGGATGATTCTTTCCGCCAACGATCCGGAGTTCGACGTTCAATCGGTGTTTGACGAGGTGGACAAGCGCATAAGCCGATTCTCGAACGTGTGGAGGGGGTCAGCCAGATCAATATTTTATGGGGGGAAGGCAGC
>JAAUTM010000113.1 GCA_012031455.1 Phycisphaerales bacterium | reverse complement strand
GATTTTGCGTCAGGGATCAACCGGGGGTGGAAATCGCTCAGATTGTTATACCCGATGCCCACTTTGCACAGTGGATGTACTCCGGGTCTGGATCGCATCTGGCCATGTTTGCCAAAACAGACCGACTGTTACAGTGGGATGCACCCACTGGTCGGGAGTTATCCTCACAAACCATCACCGGGGCAGATCGTCTGCTGGCTTTGGGCGATGGTGGTCAAGCATTGCTGAAGGCGGGTGATCAATTAAAACTGGTGGGGGTGGATGGACAGGTTCTGACTCTCCCTGATTCATTCCAGGCTGGCAATGATGTGATGGTGCGCTTGGAAACCGTGGGCGGTCATCAGGCATTGTTGTATGCCATGCCCGGCAGCCCTATTCAATGTTGGAATATCCCTGAAATGACCCTGCGATGGGAGTTGCCCTGGACAGTTCCCGATCGGGGTGAATTGCACTGGAACACAGTCCACCAGCGGCTGGCATACATCGATCGACAAGGCGTGATCCACCTCTGGGACATCCCCACCCTGAGCAAGTTGGGAACGTATCAGGGACATGCGGGGCGACCTGATTTTTGCTGGTTTGAGGATGGATCGAGCTTTGTGACCATCCTGCGCCATCACGAACTTAAAATATGGCAAGCTGATCGCAGCAGAGAGTCCCAATTGGTCTGGACAGGAAATCCCGGTGAATCATATGGATTGATATGTGGGAGCGAGAATGGCACCGTAGCTGCTTTCATCAGCAGCAGGAAAATTGGGGTTTGGCCAGCTCCCCATGCTCCGCCTGTGGAGCTGGAAATACAAACTTCCAACATTAAAGCCCATCGACTAACCCCGGATGGGAAAGCAGTCGTTCTAGCCACTCGGGATGGCACGCTCGCGCTATGGGATGCCGCAACCGGGCAATTGCAACGATCCATTGTGAAGACCCCATCCCCGGCCACGGCCATCCTTTGCGATCCGCAACTTCGCTGGATTGCCACGACCCATACCGGTAATCCCGGTAAAACTTCCATCTGGAGTCTGGAAGGACAACTGCTGGCGGAATTGCAGGTCTCTCCCCCGCTGGCGCTCAACAAGGATGCTACACTGCTCATCGGATGTAAAAATCAAGGCCATGGTTTGATTTTAATCAATACCCAGGATTGGGCGGTAGATAATAACCATCCGCTGTTAAGTACCAATTCACGAATCTTCGCCATGGATGCCGCTACCCAAGCCGATAGGGTGGTGGTGGCTGAACAATCCGGGAAGGTTCACTTGATGGATATAGCCCAAAGGCAAGTGCTGCGGACACTTCAACCCTATGGGAATCAGAGTGTGTCCGCAGTGGCATTAACCCCCAATGGAAAGCGCGTAGCATTCTCTGGCTCTGGCAGATTAACGCTCTGGGATACTGCCACCGGCACCATGGTGCTGGACCTGTCCCCATCGGCAACCATCGATATCTCCCATGCGTTTTTCACCCGGCAGGGCAGGCAATTGGTCGTGAGAGATCGCAAGCAATTGCGGGGATGGGATAACGGTCAATAAAGGGGACCTCTGATAAACCCCTCTCCCCTTGGGAGAGGGTGGCCGAGTCCCCCCGGGGGGCGAGGTCGGGTGAAGGCTACTGAACCAAATGGCCATGTAATAATGAGGTTCCGAAAACAGCCACGCCCTCGCTCTGATATGAGCGCAGCGAACACTCTTACTCTCCGGGAGGAGGGGGTTACTCATATCCCTAAAGGATGGAAATCAGGAAATATCAATGACCGAACCAGTGCAAGTGTCGCCATCCCAGCCTTGATATTCACCGACCGGATCATCATCGTTTTCGGTGCGTTGCAACGTCCATAACCCTTGGCAAGCACCGGAGCCCATGTACCGAAGCGTCATACGCCAGGTGTAAACATTGTTGCCCAGCGGTTCACGCCAGATACGCGCATAGGAAAAATCACCACTGGTACTGGTGTACTCAGGTCCATCAGTATCATCAAATTCCAGATCACCCGTGATGGTTCCGCACGAACTTCCTTCGCACGAGATCAAAGATGCCCGCACGAGTGTGGGATAAATAGGCGGCATGACAATTCCCTGTTAATAATGTGTTTATTTTGCCTGGCCATCGGACCATGTTGCAATGTCTTCACAGATACAGGATAAAAATATCACAATCCATGGTTTACGGCAAGACTAAGTTATGGGTTTGCATTAAAAAAGGTTGCTAATTTGAGTTGTTTTATGGTATAAACTTGTATCTTGGTTGGACCCGGTGATACGTTAAGATGCCTGCTTTACGCCTTGATTGGCTGCGAAAGATTTAGGTGTACCATGAAATTGTATCTGGTTATCCTTGGCATCAATCTCATGATCCTGGGAATGGGACCGGCTGGCCATGCAGGCGTGATATCTCAAATTGTTCCTGCAGGTGCTATCACCAGAATCACCCTGACAAAGCCTGCGGTACCCAATGCTTCTGCGGTTCCTCCAAACTTAAACGATAATTTTTTTGCTTATAGATCCAGATTTACCGACTTTGGATCACAGGAAGTCAAGCTGAAAGTCACCGCCAGCAACGGTGTGACGCGCTATGATATTTTACCAGATATGTATAATGCGATGACCGAAACTTGGACACATTTTCGTATGGAGCTTGGTTTTGGCATCGGTGATGAGTTTTCTCATCACAGCTTCGCAGGGTTGGGTTTTCTGAGTGCCCAAGTATTGCCACCAACCGAGTATGGATATAAAGAAAATACCACAATATGGCCCACTCAGGCGACCGCTCTGACCCTATCCTGGCTGGGGAATATCAACTCTCTACCCACGAGCAAACCCTGGGTGAACTGGATTTTAGATGTACCGGATATTGATTCGGCCACGATCCAAACCCTCCCCGCTTCCGCACAGGTTGCAGGTGAGCCGACGTCGTATTACCTGACCATTCGGCAATCCGTTCTATCTCCAACCTCCATCCCCGAGCCGGTCACGCTCCCGCTGCTTGCCCTGGGACTCTGTGCTTTGCCCGGTCGCCGATCCACAAGATCAGTGTGACCTGAGTCTCGACGTATTCTCAATCACCCGTGTTTTCAGCGGTTGGCGTACCAGATCTTGTCTTTGATTTCCGCTGCTTCGACGGCTCGGACCGAGCCATCGCCAAATAAAACATTGCCCCGATCCGCGTTGCCATGATGGGTACCAAGCCCGAAATAGGGACCGGCATTGGCTGGTATGTTGCGATCCACAGCCATCCATCCCGAACTCCAGGGATAGACATGAGGGTCCATGAACATGGGGTAAGCCGATGGACGGGTGAGGTTGTTGATATTCTGCCCTGCGGCTTTGACCAATCCATCCACTGACCAGTATTCGTTGATTGCATAACCCCAGTTGGGGGTGGTGTAAAAGGTTGGTCGGTAGCTTCGCTGCAACTGCGGGCATGTCGCCTGAGTCACAATGTTGTTGCCATAAAGCGAAGGCAAGTCCGGGTAGATCGTGTTCAGGCAATCCACCCAGTGCTGTTTGTGTGGGTCATCTGCACGTTTGGAAAGATTGGTTGAGGGAATCAGTCCGTTGCGTTGTTGAAGGGCAATTCGCCAGCCCAGGCCGATCTGCCTGAGGTTATCCAGACAAGCCAGACCACTGCCCGCACTTCGGGCCGCCGCCAGACGCTGGCAAAATCATGCCCAGCAATACCGTCGATGATGGCCAAGACCACCAGCAGTTCTACCAAGGTGAAACCTTGGCTGCATGGGGCTTGATCTGCGCGGGATGTCTGCAACTTTTTCAACATTGTGCCAAGGATTGCCAGGGTCTGACATTCCGGGTGGTCGGAGGGTGCTTGATGGTTCGAATAATCGCTTCAAGTATCTGTCATGAATCGAGTTTAGGCAAGCTAAAATTATTGCAGGCCCGCTGGTATATCAGTAATATTACCTGTGCTTTGATGAAAAATTTTGCCCAGCGAATGAGAATCTATCGGATTCGGGATTGACTTTCTGATGCAGATGGCTTATTCTTGTTTGAGTCTCGATATCGGAATTCACTTGAGATGTAAGCCGGTAAAGTTTGCATCGATGATTCGTATCCACTTGCCCCCGGAAGGGCGAGGAGTTCGCTTCGGCGGCTCCTCGCCTATTTTTTTTATCAGCACATTACCAGGAAGCTCGATGAGCTTGCTGTGCAATACTATCAAGTTCAGTAGGCTTTGGATTGACGATCAATACCAAACTTTATGAATGGATGTAAAACAGCACGGAATCCGTTGATGAACGAATTCCGTGCCCTTGGTAAGTTTGATATGGATGAATCCTTATCGCCGACGGCGGGATAACAGCCCCACCAGCGGAAGCCCCAGCAACAGCACGGTCGCAGGTTCCGGCACCGGCGTTACGCTGAATTGACTGAGCAAACGGGGGGTCAAGGCACTGGCAGCCAGCAACGCATCCAGCGTATCGGGAGCGGGGAATGCATCGACACCCCAGATGTTCACCGTCAAGACCTGCGTCAGGGCATCAATCTCAAACTCCGCCCAGCTGAAGGTGTTGGCCACCACATAATCGCCTTGCAGCAGCGTGGCATTGATGAGATTGGCATTGGGCAGGTTGTTGTCCAAACCCACCGGGTCGTACCCAAGCGGGCTGGTTTGGGCGTTGATCAGGGCTTCGATGAAATCATCACGATCGTTGGGAAGGAACACTCCCGGAAGCAGTTGAACAAAATCGGTATCACTGGTGTCCGGGGCGATGGGCAGCATGTTGTAAAGCTGGCTGGTACCCGGGGCCACGAGTCCAGCATTTTCAGCGATGTTCACGACCGCAGGCCCGAACGTTCCATTGAAGAACGCTGCGGGACCGGTGACAATTTCAAAGGCGTTGGTGGGCACCGAAACAAGGCCATTGGCGGTGGGAACCTGGTACGCCAGATTGTTGATGATCGTGCCATGGAAATCACCCGCCAGGAACACGACATTGTCAATCCCAGCCTGATCGATGAATGCCAGCAATTCGGTACGTTCTGCTGCGTAGCCTTCAAAACGATCTTCCGCATTGACCACGCCGAAGTTCTGGATTGGTTCGGGAATAACCACAAACTTCCAAGTTACCCCTGCAGCCTGATCCGCCAGCAGGTCGGCCTTGAGCTGTGCCAGTTGGGGCTTGCCAAGCAGTGTCCGGTCAGGGGCGAAAGTGGAAGCCAGAAACGCTGAGATCGCAGCCGGATCCAGCGGATTGGCAACCGGGGCCACCTGAGCATCGCGGAAGGATCGGGAATCCAGCATCGTCATGCTGGCATCGCTCCCATGATTCTGATGGCGATAAAGTTTGGGCCTGCCATCGACACGCACGTCCCCCGTGCCATTCCACACCTGGGTACGCATGGGGTGATATTCATCAAACGCCTGCATGGCCCATTGATAAGACTGCGTCTGGTTGACGAAGGGCACATTGTCATACAGCGTCGGTTCACCCGGATGAACATCCTCGGCATCAGGAGAATCAGCAGGGGCAGCACCACCAGCGAAATTATCGACCAGTTCGTGATCATCAATGGTGGCCCGGATCGTGGTCGAACGATAAAGACTGAGCATCGGGTTGGTATTAACCGTTTCCCCCAGATCATCACGCAGGGACAGAACCTCAGCGTGCTTGATACGGAAGTCTTCCAACGTGCGGGCCTGTACCTTGGTGGGATAAGGAAGCATGTCCGGCGTGGGGGTGTCGGCGTAAATCGTGTCGCCGAGTTTGAGGAAGAAATCCAATTGCTTCCCAGCCGCATTGCTCAGCGAAGGATACGGCGGAGCCTGCTGCCAATCCCCGAT
>JAAUTM010000112.1 GCA_012031455.1 Phycisphaerales bacterium | reverse complement strand
TCCAGAAGAAGTACACTGTCCAACGAGGCGGGAGGCATGATGGAACCGGAGGATTCAACAGCCATGCCGTTGTAGGGGGTGCGTGATGAAGCGGAGTTGTTTATTGGATACGGGGGCCTGTTGGCTGGGCATATTGAGTTTCATGCCGGGCTTGAGGTTGGTGGCTTTGCCCTTGAGTTGCTGTTTATTGGCATTGAGAATGTCCTGCCAGCGAGTGGAATTCCCCAGTTCGCGTTGAGCGATGCCGTAGAGCGTGTCCCCTTTTTTGACCGTATAGGTAGTGGAACGAGTGTCGGTTCGGCTCGTAACTGTGGTGGTATCCAGATCAGTGAAAGTGCGTGGCTGCGGCGTAGTGGTGCTTTCAATGGCAGGAACATTCAGTTCCATGCCCGGACGCAGGTCCTGCGGCTTCTTGAGTTTGTCCTTGTTGGCGTTAAACAGTGCCTGCCAGTGTTTGCCGGCCCCCATGTGCTTGCGGGCCAATGCTTCGAGCGTGTCACCCGAACGTACGGTGATGGTTTTGGGCTTGCTTTGAATAGAAGATTCAAGGGCGTTTTGTCGAGTTGCCTAAATCAAGGCCCCGCCCCGTCGGCTGCGGTTCATATTGGGAGACGGTGGGCTGTGGTGGCAACGGATCAAATAAGCCAATAGCCTGTTCGCCCTGTGCCAGACTGGGGCCAGGTGTAACTTGACCATGGGTGCCAACCGACATCGGCTGTTCCTGCACGCTCATGGCTGATGGCGGGTTGCCAAAGGGTTGCATCACCGTGGCACCGGGCAATGGATTTGCCTGTGGCAAGGGAACCGGGGGAACCGGGCTGGGGTTCCTGTAGGGTGCGGGATAAGGCGTTGGAGAATGATCGGCGGGTAGCATGTTGTGGGTGCCGGGGTCGCCGATGTTGATCGTGGCACCGGGCAGGGCAGGGTAGGGTTTGGGGGTTTGCAGGCCGGGCGTAGGGGCCAGGTCCAACCCTGTCAGCGGGGGGAGTCTGATGTTGTGGCAAGTTGACTGATCCGGCAAGGCCGCTGTCCATGCCGTATTCAGCGGTGGGGGCGCCGTCATTTTTGACGACCGATAGCTGATCGCTGACAACGATGGCTATCAGCAGAATTATGCCAGTTCCAATGAGCAAACCTAGTTTTGTTTCGCGAGTCATGACCCTGACATCCTTGTGGGAGTAATTGGGATGGTAGGCAGTCGTCCTCCATGACGACGATATCACGCCATTTTAACCTGAATTTGTTCGCTTGCCAGTGCCTTTCCACAACATCACCCGCAACTTGGCACTTCGACTGCGCGGGTTGAGTTCACATTCTTCAGGGCTGGCAATCACGGGCTTTTTGGTAAGGATTTCAGCCATGTTGGAGGCCCGATACTTCTGCCAGGCTTGCTTGACACGTCGATCTTCGAGCGAATGAAAACTGATGATGCCTGCCCTGGCCCCCGGTGCCAGTATCCCCGGCAACGATTCCAGCAAGCGATCCAGTGCATCCAATTCATCGTTCACGGCAATTCGCAGAGCCATGAACGTCCGCGTGGCTGGGTCAATGCGTTGATGCCTGCCTGCAGGCCCATAGGCATGACGCACGATCTGTGCCAGTTGAGCTGTTGTTAATATCGGTGAACGATGCCGGTTTGCCACAATATTTCGGGCGATACGCCGGGATAGACGCTCCTCCCCGTATTGGTAAATCAAATCCGCCAGCTCCCGCTCGGGCAAGCGGTTCACCAGGTCCGCCGCACTGCTGGGCAAACCGGGGTTTAAGCGCATGTCCAGCGGGCCATCCTGTTGAAAAGAAAATCCCCGTTGCGGATCGTCCATTTGATTGGATGAGAAGCCCAGATCAGCCAGCAGCAGGTTGATACGGTTGATGCCAAGCTCATCAAGGGCTTGCCGCAACTGTTGAAAGTTAGCCTGAATGCAGGTGACATTGGCGCTGTTGGATTGGAGACGATTCTGTGCAAATTGCAGGTTGGCCGGGTCCACATCCAGCCCCAGGTAACGACCGGCAGGGCCTAGCAGTGGGGCGATCAGCAAGGCATGACCGCCTCGACCCAGTGTGCAATCCACCATGGTTTCACCCGGTTTTGGTGAAAAATAGTGCAATATTTCCGCAGCCAACACCGGGACATGGCCAGCTGACACGGTCGCCGGTGGTACGGAGTCGTTGGGCAGGTTGTCATCGGTTGATGAGGGCACGTTGTGTTCTTTCATATCGATTTCACCATCTGGCCACCATCCTACGAAGATATGTTCATGGATGCGAAGCCCACTTCGAGTCGGTGCCAGCGGTGTTGCGGGTGGATCAAGCCCACATCGATCCGGCGTGAGTTTTTTGTACGGGTTATCATCCCATCATGCTTTCATCGCGCCCCATGACGGTGTATCAGGTGGCACAGCTTATCAAGGCTGTGTTGGCTGAGTATGCGCCGCTGCCGGTGAAAGTGGTGGGGGAGGTGAGCAACTTCACCAATCGCACCCACTGGTTTTTTTTCCCTCAAAGATGAGCAGGCAACGATCCGCTGCGTTTGCTTTGCCAGTACCGCCCGCAAAGCCGGGTTCGTCCCCCGTGATGGTGTTTCCGTCGTCGCCACCGGTCGGCTGGATTATTACGAAGCACAAGGCCACCTTCAGCTTTATGTGGACAAACTCGAACCGTGGGTGTGGGTTCACTCGAATTGCAATTACGAGCATTGATGGAGGAACTGCGCCAGGCAGGTTACTTTGATGAACAGCGCAAGAAACCTCTGCCCCTGTTGTCTCGCCGGGTAGCGGTGGTGACTTCGCGCAGCGGCGCTGCCTTGCAGGATGTCATCAACACCGCTCAACATCGCTGGCCGGGTTGTCAGTTGTATCTTTATGACGTGCTGGTCCAGGGTGCCCAAGCTGCCCCGCACATTGCCAGCGCCATTGAAATATTATCCAGGGATGGCCCCGCCATGGGCATCGATGCCATCATCCTGACTCGTGGGGGCGGGTCGATGGAAGATCTTTGGGCATTTAACGAGCGTATCGTGGCCGATGCTGTTTATCGCTGCCGATTGCCGATCGTGGCAGCGATTGGTCACGAAATCGATACCACCGTGGCCGAACTCGTCGCCGATGTGCGAGCCTCCACACCCACCCAGGCAGTGATGCGTTTACTCCCCGATCATGCTGCACTTTCGCAGCAACTCACTCAGCAGCAGCGTCGCCTGCTATCCATGATTCAGCGCAACCTGCATCAGCAACAGCAGCGTTTGGAATCGTTCGCCAGGCATGTACTTTTTCGCAAACCGCAAAACGTGCTGCAACCCCTGCTTCATCGTCTGCAGGAACTACACCGCCAGCTTCGCAGCCTGCCTCCGCAGCAGTTGCAGCTCGCAAAACACGACCTCGAAAATCGCACCCAGCGTTTGCGTAACACCCTGCCTGTGGCCGTGCTGCAGCGCAAACAGCAGCTTGAAAGCCTGTCGCGTCAACTGCAATCCCTTGCGCCCCAGCGTGTGCTTGAACGTGGGTACACCTACACCTTCATGCACGATGGCAAGCTCCTTCGCCAGCCTGATCAGGTGCAGCCCGGTGACAGTCTACCACCGTGCTGGCCACCGGCCGTGTACGCAGCAAGGTCGAGGGTGACTCGCTGCCGCAGCCTGTCCCTGTAACCAACAGGTTGCTCCACCTGCGTACCCCGCGAAAAAAAACATCCTCCCCCCGGTTCCCCCGGATTATTTGGCGAGTTGCCCTCTGACTGACTCGTTGATTGCTTGCCTTTGCCTTGCGGTACCCCCCACACTTTGCGTTACACTGTCATCATGAGCAAAGCCAAAGATAAATCGCTCAAGTACGAGGATGCCCTCGAACAACTTGAAGCCCTCATCGATCGTATCGAATCCGGCGAGGTCGGCCTTGAGGAAAGCCTCACCGCCTATGAACAAGGCATGAAACTCATTACCCATTGCCGAACTATTCTTGGTGCCGCCGAAAAGAAAATCGCCGAATTATCCATAAATGATGCGGGCAAGCTGGTGACAACTGAAACTCCGGATGCTTCGGAACCAACTCCCGACGACGAACCAATGTGATCGATATCGATGTTACAAGAAGCCCGCACCGAGTCGGTGTGGGTATTGCTGATATTGGAACCACCCCCGCATGATCTGGCCCTATCTTCTACTGATCGCTGTTTACGGTGCCTGTATAGGCAGCTTCCTCAATGTGGTGGTCTACCGCATGCCCCGCGATCTATCACTCTGGCACCCCGGTTCCCACTGTCCCCGCTGCCAGCATAATCTCGCCTGGTACGACAACCTGCCCATCCTTGGCTGGCTGTTGCTGCGCGGGCGTTGCCGCTATTGTGCCCTGCCCATCCATGTGCAATATCCACTGGTGGAAACCATCACGCTTGCACTTTTTGCACTGCTCCCGCTGGGCTATTACCTCACCGACTTCCGCATCACTTTTTATCACCTGGGTCTTGCTGAAACCTGGCCCGTGCTGATTGTGCATCTTGTGCTCCTGGCCGGTCTGCTGGGTACCACTCTGATTGATGCCCGGCACTACATCATTCCTCTGGCAATTACCTGGTTTATTGTCATTGTCGCCCTCATCGTGCTGCCCCTGGCTGTGTGGTACAAGCCGCAGCTATTTCTTTTTCTCATGGCCTTTCCGCAGACCGTGCAGTACGAAAATCCGATCCTTCCTGCCACAGGGAAAAATTTCTGGAATGCACAAATCGGCGCCCTCATCGGCCTGGGTCTGGCCAATGTGCTGCTTCTTTTCAAAATCATCCCTCGCAGTTTCGCACCCACATCGCTTACCCCAGCTCAACCTGATGGAATCCCAAATGATTCACCTGTAACAGCCACCCCAGCCGTGATGCCTGAAAATATTCAGTCTGCAACCGTAACGCCAAGCCCTATGGTGTCAGATGTGTCCGCTCAGCCGGTGGCATCCGCTCCCGTGCCCGGCACACCGCTCTCTACCGCAATGTTTCTCATCGCAGCCATCCTGCTCATCCCTGCCGGGTTGAGTTACGTACTGGGCGGCTGGGGTATTCTCACGGCCATGATTTTGCTCTGGCTGGCGGCCATGGTCATCGCCATCTGGGAAACCCCCGGTGACCCCGGTTCCCCCGGTTCCCCTGATCCCAGCTCCATCGTCACCAACGATCACGCCGCTTCTCCTGCTGCTCCTGCTTCCTCCAACGCAGCCAATGTTGCCCAAGCGGGTTCTTCGCAACCGGTCACGCAGCCAGCCGACATCCATGGCACCCCTGAAATCTGGCTCGCTCATCCCCATCCCCGGCGTGAAGTTTTAAAAGAAGTTCTTTTCCTGGCTCTGCCCATCCTCGGTGCGTTGCTCGGTCATTACCTCTTGCCACGCGGATGGTTCAGCGACTGGCAGCCATCAACCCCGGCCCCATTCGTGTTCAGCGGTGTCATTATGGGTTACCTCGTCGGCGGGGCGATCATCTGGTTCACCCGCATCCTTGGCACTCTGGCCTTTGGCAAGGAAGCCATGGGATTGGGCGATGTGCATCTGTTAGCCTGCATCGGCGCTGTGCTCGGCCCCACCGAGGCCATCATCATTTTCTTTCTCGCACCCGTACTGGGTTTGCTGTGCATCTTTGTATCCGTGGGCATCAGTCGTCTGGCTCGCGGCGAAGTGCGTGCCATTCCCTACGGCCCGTACCTGGCCCTTGCCACCATCGTGCTCATGCTCATCCGTGACAAACTCGACTTTCTTGGTTTCTAGCCGATGACACATTGTTTTCCTGTCACGATGCTCATGCTTCAACGCCGGGGGTTCTCCAGCGTCATTATT
>JAAUTM010000111.1 GCA_012031455.1 Phycisphaerales bacterium | reverse complement strand
TGTAGGCCGACCCGCCCGGCGCCAGGTCCACATCCACCGTGGGCACACGATCCAGCACAGTGGGGATCAAATCGTGCACGCTGCGAAGGAGAAGGCAAACTGTGCGAGCAGAACAACCCGTTGCTGCCACGCACCGCCAGGTTGTAACTGAATACAAATTCACGGAAGGCCGAGGCACCTGCGGGGCCTGTTCCCCGTAAAGAAAATCCAAACCATCGTTGAACGCTGCCACCACCCCATGTCCATCTTTGAGAATTTCATTGCCCAGCACCTGCGCCAGATCGTGGTTGGCCAGCATGAGGTGAACCTGCCCGGGGTACTGCACTTTCAAGGCTGCGATGCGGCTGCCAGACGGATGGAAAGATCACAGCCATTGACCAATCGTGGCCCATGCACCAGTTCGTGCAGGATCAGATGCGTGTCGGGTTTGCGGTGAAGCCGAGCGAGTTTGAGAATGCGTGAAAAGTTCAGGCTGTTGTCGTGCAGGTCACCGGGCATCCACAACGTGCCTTGGTCAGGCAGATACACCGTCGAACCCCGGCGAAGGGGACATTCAAGATTGAGCTGGGCTGCCTTTTGAAACAGATCGACCACCACCGCTGGATCGCGTAAATCAAGGTCAGCACCGGGAAGAATGAACTCGGAGGTGGACATGCAGCCTAGTGTAACATTGACAGGCAGTCGTAAGGGTAAGGTTCACAGGCCCAAACCATTACCAGCCTTGATGCATCACCGGGCAAAATTGAAGTACGCATAAAAAGGAGGTGACCCATGACCATGAACCGTCGTGACATGATGACCGCAGTCGGAGCTTTGGGTGCAGGGCTGGTGGCTGCCGAGGTCGCGCAACTCAATCAGGCCATGGGGCAGGCCCCTCGCAAGCAGCGGGGCCGACCACGCCTTCCGCATCGATGATCGGATACGACCCGGACAAAGGGGAGTATGTTTTGCCGCCCCTGCCCTATGCCTACGATGCGCTTGAGCCGGTGATCGATGCACAGACCATGCAGTGCACCATGGCAAGCACCATCAGGGCTACGTTAGCGGTTTGAACCTGTCCTTGCGCAAGTTGGCCGAAGCTCGGGCCGCCAGGGATTTCGCTTTGGTGAAACATTGGAGCCGGGAGGTATCTTTCAATGGAGGGGGTCACGCGCTGCATACGCTTTTCTGGAACAACCTCCAGCCGGTCGGCCAGCGCAGCAACCCGGACGATGGCATCACCCGGCAAATCGCCCGGAATTTTGGTTCGCTCGAAGCCATGAAAAATCACTTTTCCGCAGCAGCGGCAGCCGTGGAAGGTGGCGGGTGGGCGATCCTCGGACACGAATCGCTCTCGGGCAACCTGGTGATTATTCAGGCTGAAAAACAGCAGGATTTAACCGTGTGGGGCATGACACCGCTGCTGGTGCTGGATGTGTGGGAACACGCCTACTACCTCAGGTACCAGAACCGCAGGGCTGATTATGTGCAGGCCTGGTGGGAAGTGGTGAACTGGAAAGATGTCTCCGCCCGCTGGCAGCGTGTGGTTGCACGGGAAGTAGCCAAGTAGCCAAGTGGCCGAGTGGCCGAGTGACCTTGAGGAGTTGATGACACCGCTTTTGCGAAGAACTACACGAAATGAACTACAAAACAATACACTGGGGCATCATTGGCTGTGGGGATGTAACCGAAAAAAAGAGCGGCCCTGCCTTCAACAAAGTGCCTCATTCAAGGCTTGTGGCGGTTATGCGCAGAAATGCGGATAAGGCAGCCGATTACGCGCTGCGCCATGGTGTGCCCCGTTGGTACCAGGATGCTGCACAATTGATAGCAGATCCGGAGGTGAACGCGGTATATATAGCCACCCCGCCCGATGCACACCTGATGTACACGCGAATGGCGTTGGGAGGCGGGTAAACCGGTATATGTAGAAAAGCCCATGGTACTCAATAGCAAAGAGGCCATAGAAATGCGGCAATTGGCCAATCAATATAACGACAAGATAGTAGTGGCGCATTATCGCCGATGGTTGCCTACTTTTCAAAAGGTGAAGCAGTTATTGGATGAAGGAGCTATTGGTAAAGTACAAAAAGTGCACCTTGTATGCACCCGGCAACCGCTTTCGCAAGAGGATAGGCAACGCCCGGGAGTACAATGGCGCATTAACCCTGCTATATCAGGCGGTGGGCTTTTTTATGACCTGGCACCTCATCAACTTGATTTGTTGCTGTATTGGTTTGGAAATGTAGAGGAGGTTAAAGGACATTCATATAACCATGGCAGGATATATGAAGCCGATGATGTAACGGTTGGAAGCCTGCTTTTTGAAAATGGTGTCCAGGGGTTTGGCTATTGGAATTTTTCAGTGCCGGAACCATTGCAAGAAGATTATTGTTTCATTGAAGGGGAAAAGGGTTGGATAAGGTGTTCGCCTTTTGGCACACTAAAGTGGCATGTGAAAATAACGAAGGCCATCAACAATTTGAATATTCGCCACCCGAGCACGTTCAGATATTCCTGATTGAAAAAACTGTGGAATTTTTTAGGGGACAAGGAGACAACCCCTGCCCGGTGCGTGATGCAGTTACCGCCATACATTGGATGGATAGCATTTCAGGAGCCCAGCTTGTTTCATAATTTCCAAATGAAAGCTCCGAAATAAAAACCATCTCCTCTTAGGAGAGGGGGTCCAGGCTGTATCATTAATTACTCCAATTGCTCTAACCGCAGAGATCGCCGAGAACGCAGAGAACACAAGTGACCTAGAGGGGAAAGAAAAAGGGAATCAATCACATGATGCCGGTGGCGGTCGTGGCTCGTTAATACAAAAGCCATGAGCAGAGGTTCATGGGTTGCCCGCAAGTCCTTCCCAGGAATCCTGCAAGCCCAGGGCAGCGAACCCGGCCATGCGCCGGCGGCAACCTTCGCAGCTTCGGCAAGGTGCCAGGGCATGCTGATGACAACTCCACGCCAAACCCCAGGGGGCTTTCAAGCGCTGGCCCACCTCCAGCACCTGCCGATCCGAAAACTCCAGCAGCGGCATCTGCACCGTCGGCAGGGGTTTTGCTCCATCTCCGCCAGATGTTGCGCCAGCAGCAGCTGCTCCTGAGCCTTGGCGATTTTCTCAAATTCTCCATCACAGGACACCGGCCAGATCAGCGTGGTGGCCCCATAGTTCAAAGCATTGAGCAGACCCGCCAGCAGCAACTGTGCCCGTACCAAGGGCAAGGGTTGCAGATCGCCGGACATCGCCAGGGGAGGCGGAGCCATGGGTCGCAAACCTTCCACTTCCAACAGCACTGTTTGTAATGGTGGGCCTGCTTGCGGACCGCCAGTTGCTTTTCCGGGGCTGCGGTTCGCTGATCATGCAAATGCAGCAGCATCACCCGTGTTCCCTCCCCCGGCGCTGCGGTCAGCGCGGTGGCCACCAGACTGCGTAAACCACCTCCGGTCAATATCATCGTCAGCGGCAGGGTCATGCCCCTGTTATCGGGTACCGGCTGATTCAGGCTTGAACCACGCATGGTCTGTGCAGTCAGAGCCACGAGTGGAAACGAGTGGTGGATGAAAGATACCGCTCACTTCCGTTCGCGGCTCTGATAAACCTGATTCCATTCGCAGCTCGGAACTGTCCGCAACATCCATCGCATGATCGATCTCACTCGGTATATGATGTACCCTGCGAAGCAAACCCCGAACAAGGAACGACTCATGAGTCTTTTGGTACTGGTTCATGCGGAAACCGAAGGCCCCGGTGTGCTGGGTCGCGTACTGCAGGATCACGGGCACAAGCTGCGCTTCATCAATCTCTATCAGAATCTGCCCCTCCCGCCGGACCTCGATAATGTGGATGGGCTGGTCATCATGGGTGGCCCGATGAACGTGGACGAAACCGCACAGCATCCCTGGCTGGTGGAGGAAATGGCCTGCATCAAGTCCGCGCACCAGGCCGGGTTGCCGATCGTGGGCATTTGCCTTGGTGCCCAGCTCATTGCCGCCGCGTTGGGGGGTGAAGTCAAGGCCATGCCCCAGGCCGAGATCGGCTGGCATGCGCTCAAACTCGCCTTCCCCGGCACGACCGATCCGCTGTTTGCAGGCACCCCTGGAATACGATCCAGTTTCATCTGCATGGACAGGAAGTGACCAAGCTCCCGGCGGAGGCTTTGCCCCTGGCTGGATCAAAGCTGTGTAAAAACCAGGCGTTTCGCGTCGGGCTGACGACGTACGCATTTCAGTATCACTTTGAGTGGAACAAGTCTGAACTTGCGACGGTGTTGCGAGACCCGTTCATCGTTCGCACCGGGCATGATCCCACGGTGATTGAGGGAGATATGGCTGCACACTATGACAGCTATCGCCGGTTGGGGGATCGTCTGTCGGAGAACATTACGGAACTTCTGTTTCCCATCGACAAGCGTGATTGACCCATGCATCCAGCCGTGCTGCCAGTGGAGGAATTGCTCAAAGCCTGCCGGATGACCTTCGGCAAGAAGGGTGGGCCAGGCGGTCAGCATCGCAACAAGGTTGCCACTGCCGTGGAGATCAAGCATCTGCCCACGGGGGTTTGTGCCAGTGCCGGGGAGCGGCGCAGTCAGGCTGAAAACCGGGCGATGGCGACCAGACGCCTGCGTATGGAACTGGCGCTGACCCAGCGGGGATATTTTTCGTTGCGTGAGGTACCCACCGAGCTTTGGCAAAGTCGTTGCAGCAAGTCCGGCCGATTGTCCATCAGTCCCCATCATGCGGATTACCCGGCCATGCTCGCCGAGGCCATGGATGTGCTGGATGCGTTGCACCATGACCTGCCCCGTGCAGCCGGGCTGCTGGGTTGCACCGCTTCGCAATTGCTCAAACTGCTCAAGGACGAACCGGCAGCATGGGTCTGGCTTAACCAGAAGCGTGAGGCAGCCCATCAGCATCCGCTGCGCTAAATCACGGAGCCGTCACAAACAGGTTCGTCAGCGCCATCAATGATGCCAGGCAGACAAAGCTACTAATGAATCACTATACTGTGTCAAAGGGAGATTATAAGGATGGGAACCACAAAAGTTATCGTAATAGAAACCACCGGGAGCCAAACGTGGTTTTCCTATCGGCCGGGCACCTCGGATCTTCGTGTCATTGAGCAGGTCTTTCAGCAGGAACACTATAGTCTGCGCAAACTTAAACGATACAACGAAATCGAGAAACATTTATCGTTGATGAAAGACAAAGGGGAACGGCCACTAATCATTGATGCCGGGGCCAACATCGGGGCATCGAGCATCTATTTTGCCACCACGATTGCTGATGCAAGGGTAGTGGCAGTGGACCGGAGTCTGGTAATTATGAACTGCTGCGACAGAACTCGGCGGGTTTGGATATCCATTGCATTCAGGCTGCGGTGGCCAGCAAGCCTGGAAGGACAAGGCTGGTGGACCCTGGCATGGGGCACTGGTGTATCCGTACTTCCCCTGAGGGTAACGGACCCGAAGTGGATCAAGTATCCATCTGCGAAATCCTTAGAAAGTATTTACAACCACCTTATGTACCTTTCCTTGCCAAAATCGATATCGAAGGTGGCGAAGGCGAATTGTTTCAACAAGATACTTCATGGGTCAGTCAATTCCCTCTTTTGATAGTCGAACTCCATGATTGGCTCATCCCGTGCCAGGGAACTTCGCGCAACTTTTTACAGTGCATCTCCGCCATGGATCGCGATTTTGTATGTATCGGTGAGAATATATTTTCAATCCAACATCAATTGGTAAAATGAATCTTAGATATGAGTTTAGACTGAAGATGGGAAGAACATTCCCCAATCACATGAGATGTGGTTTGATAGTCCATGATAGATGTTCCGGGCGATGGCCACCAAGGAACGGGTTCATCACAGCCGTGTACCAACGTCAGC
>JAAUTM010000110.1 GCA_012031455.1 Phycisphaerales bacterium | reverse complement strand
CTCAGCCTGCCTGTCGAGCCAGCGGCAGCTCATGGTGGGGGGTCAACGCCTACGCCGCCGAGAACAAGGATTACATCCCCCCTTGGGCCGGAAACCACGGCCGTGACCCCGCAGAACTGGGGCATCACCACCTTGAACGAGCGGCAGATTGCTTCGAGCATGATCTGGTTCGGCATGCCGGGCTACGGTTTTTACAACGCTCATGGCGTTCTTCTCAACGGTTATCTTTCCGACAACCGGGCCATGTTCTGCAATGGTGATGACACCCGTGACCCTGTGGATGAACTGACGAAGATCGGGCAAAGCTCACCTCCGCCGGTGACCGCGTTTTCGTCCTATGTTTACCGCCAACTCCATGACGGAGGCAGCGCCCGTTTATCGGTTACTTCCAACAATGGCGAAGGCAAACCTGCGATTGCATTGCTCTTTGATTCCAACTCCATCGCCAATGCCGGCCCGGGCACGATGCGTACTAATCACGATGCCGACCCGGTCAACATCGCCTTCACCGATGGCCATGCGAAGTCGTACCCCAATCGTGACAAGCAAAACACCACCTCGGCCTTGAACCTGATTGATGCCGACTATGGCTCATGGTGGGATGTCTCCGCACGTTACGACCGGGTGCTACGTTTGGGCGATGCGAATCCGTAAGAAATGGATGATGTATAAAGGATAATGGATGATGTACAGAAAAAAATAGCCTTCGATAAGGTTTAAACTTATCCATTATCCATGATCCATTACACATCAAAACCCCAGCACCATCTGCCCTGCGGCCATGGCTGCTGGCGGGGTGACGCTGAGCCAGGGCGTGCGTCTGCGTTGTTCGGTGAGCACCACTCGGGATGCCAGCACCGGGTCCTGAGCGAAGTTCTGCGGACGATTTCCACCCCGTTGCACTGCTGGGACCGATGCAGGAGCACGATCCGCGCCGGTTTGCCAGGATGACTTTGCTGCACAATGGTGCGTGCCAGTTCAAAGGCCTGCTGGTTGGATAGGTGCCCGTGGCCGCCCATGATGCGCTGTTTCAAAAACCATGGCCTGCTGCTGGTGCGCTGCATCACCGGGTCGTAGTTGCTTTCGATGGCCAGCAAATCAACGCCCCCTTGAGCGGTGAAGAGTTCGATCAGAGGCTCAGGTACACGGCCCAGGTCGGTGGCAAAGCCGATCGACCCGCCCGGGCTGTCGATGCGGTAGCCGATGGTGCCTTTGTCATCATGCGGCAGGCGACCGGGGTGAGGGTGAGCTGGCTATCATCCCAGGGCTTGAACGCAGTCAGGTTGAAAGGTTGAATCAGACCGGCCTGATGCAGTTCATCAATATTTTCCAACTCGGCCAGCATCGGCAAATGCCAATCATGAACGAACACCCTGATGCGATGTTCCACGCAGGTGCGAATCCAGGTGGGACGAAAGTGATCGGTATCCAGATGGGTGAGGACGATGGCTGCGATGTCCGCAGGCTGCATATCCAGTTGGGTCAGTCGCTGGGCGGTGGTGCGTGGGCCAAAGCCCGCATCCAGCAACAGGGCTTTGCCGTTGAGACGGATGACGGTGCTGTTGCCTCCGGAGCCGCTGCCCAGCACGCACAGGTTAAGCTGGGGTGCATGAGTTTGCCGGGAATGGGAGGGTGCAAGCCTTTGGGACATCCGTGTCTCCGTGGAAGCGTGGAATGGCATGGTAAGATACCGTCAGCCGTATGTGATGAGTGTAGCAGGCCGGGACGATCAGGCCTAACGTCATGGGGAGAATCCCTTGTTACTTCTGGGAGAAGGAAGCACAATGCGTCATGGATTGTTAAGTCTGTTTTTGGGGGTGCTTGCTCTGGTGCTGGTGGGCTGTGATCGCGGACCACAGGCGCAGCAGCCTGCTGCTCAAACTGTGTCACCAGCTCAAACCGGAAGGCTGGGGCTGCTTGATCTGGACAAGGTTGCCCAGAAGATGGAATGGTTTGAGCAGCTTCAGCGCCAAGTCATGGTGGTGGAGCAGCAGTTGCGTGTCAGCTACGACGGCTTGCGTCACCAGATGGACACGATGTTGCGTGATGAGCAACGGCAAATGGGGGATAAGCTCACACAGGAACAGCAGGATCGCCTGGGGGCCATGCGCTTGGTGGCCGAGCGAAAAATGCAGGACGCCCAGACCCAGATGCAGGCCGAAACCGCTCGTGCCCGGCAGCAGGTGATCATGAAGTATCGTGAACTCATACGTCCGGTGGCGGTCAGCATTGCTCAGAAGCACGGGGTCAGCCTGCTCATGCTACCCGGGGAGAACATCTTCTGGAACGAGGCTGCACTGGACATCACGGATCATGTGGTCGAAGAACTTAAACGCACCGGGGTGCAACTTAATCTGACCCTCTCGGAGACCGCGGCCTCCACACCCGCCCCAGCCCCGCTCCCGGCTACAACACCTGTTCCGTGATCAAAGAATAAATCTTGAGTTAAAGATTTCAGAAAATATCTGCCCCACCAATTACTCCCGTCGTGACCAGACATCCCGGATCTGGATCTGTCCATTATCCATGATCCATCATCCATGATCCATCCGATTCAGTGTGCCACCACGGTGCCCTGATCGACGGTGCAGCGATCTTGCAGACGTACACCCTTGGCGATGAGCGTGCTGCCGACGATGGCCCGTTGCAAGGTGCAGTTGGCGCCGATTTCCACATCATCCTCCACCACCACATTCCCGGCACTGGGCAGGCGCAGGCGACGATCTTCATGCTCAACGAACACCGTGCCATCGTGGCCGATGACACTGCCACTGTGCACCACCACGCGGTTGCCAAGAATGCACCCTTCGTAGATCGACACCCCCGGATAGATCACGCAGTCATCGCCGATCGAGGTGTTTTTGCCGATGTAGCAATGCGGGTAGATGACGCAGCGTTTGCCGATGCGGGAGTGCCGGGCCAGATAAGCAAAGGGGCGGATGGTGCAAAGTTCACCGACGATGGCGGTGCTGTCCACAAAGGCCTGAGCGTGGATACCGGGGTCAGGGTGGTTACGAAAACCATGCAGTTCCACCAGGGCCTGGCGGTAGGCGTGACGCGGGTCCTGAGCCAGTACTAACACTCGGCCGCTCACCTTCTTAGCCAGGGCTTCACTGGTGACCACCACCCCGGCCTTGCTATCAGTCAGGGCTGCCAAATCTTCGGTTGTGTGCACAAGCACGACATCATGGCCCTCGGCATGATCCAATGCCGCACAATGCCGAACCTGCTGCTGACCATCGCCTTGCACCTTCCCGCCGATCCGCTCCGCCAGTTCATTCACAGTGATATTCATGATCTTTTTATAGCATAAAAAAGCCCATGCGGAGCATGAGCGATAAAGGCGCGGCTGTTCATCAGTGTCAAAACCAATCTAAAAGTTCATGCGGAGCTTGGGTACAAAACGAACGGAACGACGCCCATCACAACTCGACAAACTGCATGTCCATCTCGCCGGTGCGTGCCCCTGCCGGTTCGTGCACCTGACTGATAAATACACCGCCCATTTGCTTGCGAATTACCACCGGGTCATACATGGGCCGGGGTAGCTGTCGTGCCAAGGCCAGCAGGTCCATGGCGATCTGTGCTTCGCTGCGGGTAATTTCCAGCGGTGTAATCGCCTGCGCAAAGCACTGGAGTCGATTCTGATCGTTTTCAAAGGTGCCTGCTTTTTCCACCCATGTCGCGGTTGGCAGCAGCAGATCCGCTTTGGGCGATACGTCATTGGGCAAGGTGTCCAGCAGTATCACCTGCTTTTTCGCAAGGGCTGCGGTCAGATCCTTGGTGGTCCATTTGCTGGGGTAGTTCCCGGTCAGCACCAGGGCCTCGATGTTCCATGTCGCATCCTTGAGTGTGGTCAGCATCTTTGTGTAATCGTAAGCATTGCCAGGCCCGACAAAACTTTCAATCACCCGAAGCACACCACGGGCATTGGGGGCCTTTTCCGTACGCACCTTGTACCCGCCGGGGAAGGTTTTATCTTCACCCTGCTTTGGCACCGGTCCGATACCCAGCACCGCTTGACTGTCCATCGCCCGCACAGCCTGACACAGCAGGTAAGCATCCTCACAAGTCAGCATGGGCGAAAGCAGCAGGGCGGTACGCTTGCCACGTCCGGTGACCGCTTTGAAAATGCTCAGCACTTCCTCATAAGCCCGTGCCCAGTCGCACTGGACCTGCGAACCATACTGTTGCCGCATGGGCTGCTTCAGGCGATCTTCGCTGTGGACGAATTTCCACCCGTAGCGGATTTCATCGCTGATCCACCACTGATTTACCTGGGCGTTGGCACGTGGCTTGACGCGGTAAACCTTGCCTTCGTTGTGATGCACGGTGATGTTGTCGCCCCCGGCTGTGAGCCCATCAATCGAAGGGGTCTCCGTCAAAAACCAGACCCGCTGCGTGAACAGGAAATCCTTATCAAGTAATGCACCGACCGGGCAGATGTCCACCACGTTGCCGGATAATTCATTCTGCAGGGCGCGTCCAGGAAAAATGTCAATCTGCTCTTTGCTGCCGCGTCCAAAGATGCCCAGTTCCCCGGTGCCGGTGACCTCCTTGGTGAAGCGGACACAACGGGAACACATGATGCAACGATCGCTGTAGAGCTTGACATGCGGGCCGATGTCCTTCACCGGCTGCTTGATTTTGTCCTCTTCAAAACGCGATTCAGTGCGACCGTATTGGTAGCTGTAATCCTGCAGAGAACACTCGCCTGCCTGATCGCACACCGGGCAATCCAGCGGGTGGTTGATGAGCAGGTATTCCATCACCGCCTTCTGATTGGCGACGGACTTGGGAGACTTGGTGTAAACCACCATGCCATCGGAAGCGGGAGTCTGACAGGTGGGAAGCAGTTTGGGGATCAGTTCGAGTTTCCCGCCAATGCGCGGATTGGGCTGGGCCACCTCAGCAAGGCAGATGCGGCAACTGGCAACGATAGACAACCCCGGGTGGTAGCAGTAGTGGGGTATTTCCAGGCCATGCTCGATGGCGACCTGAAGGATGGTTTTCTTGCCTTCGTAAGGCAGGGCTTGACCGTCAAGGGTAATCGTGGGCATGGTGCAGGTCCGGGTTAGGCAGGCGGCACTGCAATCGTTTTGCAGCAGATGCACAATGATAGCTTGTGGTGAAAGCGCATGCGACTGACATGCGAACACCACTGACAGGTGCGATTCATCCGGCTACACTACTGTTATGCATCCTTCGATCACGCATAAAAAAGATGCCATTGCCCAATTATGCCAGGTTCACCACGTGGCACGACTGGAAGTGTTCGGTTCGGCTGCGTCCACCGGATTTGATCCGGTAAGTAGCGACATTGATATGCTCGTGGAGTTTTTACCTTTGCGGGAAGGTCAGCATGCCGAAGCCTATTTTGGCCTGCTCAAAGATTTGGAAACACTGTTTGACCGGCCTGTCGATTTGGTCATGACTCAGGCCATCCGCAACAGGTACTTTCTGCAATCAGTCAATGACTCCCGGAAGATGTTGTATGCAGCTTGAAGCCGCCAAACTGCTGGTTGACATTGATGATGCCGGTAAGGCGATTCAGAGTTATCTCCAGCATAAGGTCAAGTCGGATTTTCTACAGGATAGAATGCTGCGGTCCGCAGTGGAACGGGAGTTCATTGTCATTGGTGAAGCCATGAGTCAATTGCGTCAGCGTGCGGGGAATACCGCCCGACGAATCACTCATGCGGACAAAATCGTCGCATTTCGTCATCGCCTTGTGCATGGTTACAGCATGGTGGTGGACGATGTTGTGTGGGACATCATCCAGGTGGACCTGCCAGCGTTACTCCATGAAGTTGCAGAGTTACTCAAAGAACAACAATCTGCATAATGGCCGTGAATCCTTCTGAGTCCAGCAAAACAAAGC